>JABMMO010000004.1 GCA_013205455.1 Actinomycetota bacterium | reverse complement strand
TCGGAACTATCTGCTTTTTGGGCGGTGATTACCGGTGCAGTCATCGCAATTTTTTGCGAGGACTTATTACCCTTTGAAATGTAATTAAATAATGTGGAGAAAGCGCTACTTGATGCAACTGAATATTGGGCAGAAACTTTGACCTCTGCGATGACGCAAGGCAGATATTCACGAAGCTCAAAATCCTTATAAGCTCGTAGTACTTTAAATTCTTGCCGTTCAGTCATAAATCGAGCCTACTCTTGCACGGCCTACTATTTTCAGTCACGCAGAAGTCTACCAATCAGGCATTTTAAGCAAGCAAGTAGCTACCCTAATTAAGAATTCTTTCGTTCGTTGGATCAAATAACGGTGTTGAGCTAACGCTAGCAACGCTAACTGGATAGCGCTCCCCTAAATATTCAACTAAGAATTTCGCACCGATTACGGCAAGTTCGGTTGGTAGATAGGTCATAAGAATATGTTTCCCAAGCGATGGTGCTGATCCTGCGCTAGTTACATATGAATGCCGGCCGTGTGCATCGGTAATAGTTTGACCGTTAAGAGTGAGGATTGGTTCTTTGCCCATCATGTAACGGTTTTCACCGCTCTTGGATTTATGATCATCGACAAAAAGTGAAACTAGAGTCGCAACTGGTTTTGCTTCGCGGTGCGCGATATGTGCTGCTTTCCCAATGAAATCCTGCTCTTTTAACTTCGGCGTCTGCATCCCAGCTTCAACAACGTTGTATTCGGTTTCTAGTTCATGGCCATAGGCGCGGTAACTTTTTTCGATTCGTCCAGTAGTTCCATAAACACCGATACCCACCGGAATCGCGTCGAACTTTGCGCCAGATTCCCAGAGCAGATCCCATAGTTTTTCACCTTCTGCGACGGGAATATAAAGCTCCCAACCAAGATCGCCGACATAGGAAATTCGGGAAGCTAAAACTTTAAGCGATCCAATTTCAATCTCTTTGCAAGTGCTGAACTTAAAAGCATCCATTGATAAATCTGCGTTTGTAATTGCACTTAAAATGTCGCGAGCTTTTGGACCCCAAACTCCAACTGTCACATAACTTGTAGTTAAGTCGATGATAGTTGTGGATCCATCCTCGGGAAGTTGGTCTTTAAACCATTTTAAATCTGTCATGCCGTGAGCCCCGCCGGTAACAACTCGGAAGTGGTTTTCGGCTAACCGCATAATTGTTAAATCTGATCTGAATCCACCATTAATCCCAAGGACTGGCGTGTAAACCACACGTCCGATTGCGACATCCATTTGGCGGAGCGCAACCTTTTGAACTAAGGCAAGTGCGCCAGATCCAGTTACATCGAATATTGCAAAAGCGCTTAAGTCCACAATGCCAGCAGTTTCGCGCATCTGTAAATGTTCGGCGTTAATTATTGGTGACCACCACCGTGATTCCCATTCCGCGGTTCGGGGCATAACGCGAGCGCCAAATTTTTCAACTAACTTGGCATTTGATTCATACCAAAATGGCCGTTCCCAACCGGCAGTTTCATAGAAAACTGCACCAAGTTCTTTTTCGCGTTCGTAAAATGGTGAAAGTCGAATATTGCGATTGCTCGACCATTGTTCATTTGGATGGACGATGCCATAAGTTTTAACAAAACCTTCAGCGCAGCGCGCCTTTACATGGCTATCTAGTTTTTGATGTTCGCTAAAGCGGGCAATATTAGAAGCATGTAGATCTATTTCAGATTCGCCCAAAACCATCCACTCTGCAACAGCTTTTCCAGTACCAGGTGCCTCTCTTACCCAGACTGCAGCGACCGACCAAAGCCCCTTTACCTCCGGAGTTTCACCAAGAATTGACATGCCGTCCGGAGTTAGCGAAAGAATTCCGTTAATTGCATATTTTTCGCTCACGTTTTCGTCGCCAACGATTGAAGGCATTAGTTCGAGCGAGTGTTCATCTTGTAGATCGAAGTCAGCTTGAGTGAATGGGAATTCTGTTGGTGAAAGCGCTGCAGCAGCATTTGATGGAATATCTTGGGGCGAGTAAAGAATTGGTCGATGCGCGTAGGAACCAACTTCCAAAGAAGTTCCATGTTGCCGTTCATACATACCGGCATCCATGTCACGAACAATGGGCCATTCGATATCGCCTTTGGCATCTTTAAAGAATGGAACTGGCCCGATATCTTTCATTTGATGAACTGCTGGCGTAAGCGGAATGTACGCACCTGCCATCGCAGCTAATTTTGGACTCCAACAACCAGTTGCAATAACAACGTACTCGGCTTCAATATCGCCGTGATCGGTACGGACTCGCTTTATTCGACCATCTTCTACATCCATTCCAAGAACTTCAATATTTGCAAAGGTTTGCGCTGCTCCCATTGCAATTGCATCTTCGCGCATTAGAGTCCCCGCACGAAGTCCATCCACGACTCCAACTGATGGTGAGTAGAAACCTCCAAGAATTACCGTTTCATCAATGTAAGGAACTAGCGCTTTCACTTCAGCTGGTGTTAGCAACTTAGCATCAGAGACGCCCCAAGATTTTGCCGACGTCATGCGTCTAGTAAGTTCTTGCATTCGTTCGGGTGTACGAGCTACTTCGATACCACCGCACTTCGTAAATGTGCCGCGTTCTTTATATTGACGGACGCTATCTGCAATTATTGTAGAGACCACCTTTGAGTGATCTGTAGGGAAAATAAAATTAGATGCGTGGCCGGTAGATCCACCTGGGTTAGGTAGCGGTCCTTTATCGATCTGAACTAAATCGCGCCAACCAAGTCGAGCTAAGTGATAAAGCATGCTGTTACCGACGATGCCAGCGCCAATTACAACTACTTTAGCCTTGCTTGGGAGGGAGCTCATTTTGATCCTTAGGTTGTTACTTATCTTTACTATATTCCATTTCAGCAGCGAGGTACTTCGAAAGTACAGGTGATACTTTCCACATATTTACCAATTCTTCATACCGGTGTCTATCTTCGCGCTCTGGTTTAGCGCCAGTAAATAGCGCTCGAATCATAAGATTTCGCGGTGTGTGTTCGCCCCCAATAAATTCAATTACTTCAACTCGATAACCTAACAATTTAAGAATTTGCGCTCTGAATGTATCGGTGAGTAAATCTGAAAGCCGCTCTCGCATCAAGCCATACTTTGTCAATAGTGACCACGGCTCTGGCGTCTCTTTTAATTGCTTCTGAATATCATGGTGACAACATGGCGCTATTAGTAACAGTTTCGCGTTATTTTTAACAGCCCAAGAAATCGCATCATCAGTTGCGGTGTCGCATGCATGAAGCGCAATCGCAATATCTGCGCTTTTCTCAGTTGTATCTGAAATTGACTCAACTTTGAATTGAATAGTTTTGGAAATTCCTAATCTTTTTACAATCTCAGAATTCTTTTCATAAAACTCAGGGCGGTTATCTATCCCAACTACTTGAATCGGGATGTTCTGTGAAGTTAAGAATTGATGGACTGCGAAAGTTAAATAAGCGCTTCCAGATCCTAAGTCCACAATTTTAAGGGGCTGCTCTTGGCTAGGTTGTTTAATATGTCCAGACTCAATCGCGGAAGTTAGAGTTGGCCAAAGTAATCTCAGAAACTCTTCAACTTGCTTATATTTATCTTGACGTGAAGGTTTAATTACGCCTTTACTATCAGAAATTCCTACTTCAATTAAGAATGGATCTGATGATTTGAGTAACCGTTCTTTAATGCGATCATGAGATAGTTCCGGTGTATTGCTTCCGGTGCTCCGATGCACAATTGCCTTATCTTTTTTACTATATTGAATTGCGATTGAACCAGCTAGATGCTCCACTAATATGTTTGCATATCCTTGATTCAAAAAGGCATCAATTTTCAATTCACCAGCTAAGTAATTCTTAGTAGTTGTTTGTCGCCCATCATTTGAAAGTACTTGATAGTGTGGAATTTCTTTAAGTAGTACTGGGCGAATATCGATTCTCTCAAAGCTTGGTTTTGCGCCTTTTCTTGCTCCGGAGAGCACTACTCGAACTAATTCGTCTAGTTTTGAAATCTGTAGAGCTACATCAGATATTAAACCTTCAGCACTAGTTTCACCTTCATTCTTCACCCACGGAACTTACCAACTTTATCGAAAGTTTATGTAAATATCCTTGCCAGAAAGAATTTTTTGCCTTACGTTTTTCTTACTTACTTGCTCTGGAGGGGGCTTAGATGTTTAAGAAAAGATTGGGAATACTATTTGCAATAGTCACGCTAATGATCACCGGATGTTCTAGCCCGGGTTCTGACACTGGAAGCAAAGCGAATACAGCAGATGTGATTAGTCAGCCGGTAACTGTTGAAGAGGTTGCTGCACTAGGAGATATCACGCTAGATGTTTGGGCAGATGCTGGTGAAGAAAAAACTATGAAAATACTAGTTCCTAAATATGAAGCAATGTATCCCAACGTTAAAGTAAATCTAACTTTAAAAGGTTTTGATGATCTTATGAAAACTGTGGTGCCGGCATTGGCGGGCGATCCTGCTCCAGACGTAGTTCAAGGAAACCAAGGCTACGGAGTAGATGGTGCGCTAGTGAAAGGCGGCTTGATCAGAAAATTGACAGATGTGTCTACCGCATACAACTGGGGATCTGCTTATAACCCCGATGACTTTGGACAATTCAGTTGGAGTGAAGATGGTTCCCAATATGGAACTGGAGAACTCTACGGAATGAGTCCGGTTGGAGAATTTGTAGGAGTTTTCTATAACAAGAAAAAATTAGCCAATTTAGGAATCGCCCTTCCTAATACTTTTGATGAATTTGCGGCAGCGCTTGAAAAAGCTAAGAAAGCTGGAGAGACTCCAATTATTCTTGGCAACTCGGATAAATGGCCTGCTACTCACGTTTTTGGATTAATTCAAGGTGCATTTACTCCTGCATCAGAAACTAAAGATCTAATTACTGGAAAAGCTGGTTCTTCATTTATTTCTAGCACAAACGAAACAGCGCTAAATACGATGCGAGATTGGATCACAAAGGGCTACTTCACGAAGGGTTTTGATGGAGTTAGCGCTGATGATGCAACTGCAAAATTTGCCGCAGGTAATGGCCTCTTCTATATGGGTGGAACTTGGTTTGGTGGAACAATTGGTGAAGGTCTTGGCGAAGATGCTGGCTTTATAGCCAATCCGCCAGGTGCATCCGGAAAACATGCCGGTACTGGTTCATACGGACTGGGTTGGCACATTAGTAGCAAAACTGATGCACTTGCCGCTTCTGTAGCATTTGTTGCGATGATTATGGATCCAGCATTTGCACCATCACTAGCATCACTTGATCGCATTCCTTCCGCAACTGCAACTTTAGAAGCAAGTAGTGCATTGCTTAAAGATATGCAAGATGCAGGAAAGAAAATGTTCCAAGATGCTGGGTTAACATTCTACTTAGATTGGTCGACTGACACTATGTATGATGTTTATACCGCCAAATTGCAGGAATTCATGGCAGGAAAAATTAAAGCTGCTGAAATAATGCAAGCAATTCAAGATAATTGGGATACTTTCCAAAAATCTAGAAACGGATAAAATAAACTAAATAATGCAAAGCGTCACATCAATAAAAGAGGTATATTGAAAATGTCTCTAAAAAAATTGATGTGGCGCTTTCGTTATGCTGAATGGTCTTCATTATTATTCATTGCTCCTGCAATCTCCTTATTCTCAATATTTGTGGTTTATCCTATTTTCCAAACAATTTGGCTATCCTTTTGGAAATGGGATCGAATTTCTCCCGGGGTATGGGTTGGATTAGATAACTACAAAAAAGTTCTATCTAATCCGGAAATTTATTCAGCATTTTCACATTCTTTAGTCTTTGTTCTGTTTTACAGCTTAATTCCAATAGCCGTTGGGCTACTAATCACTCTTCTTCTTTTAAGGGTAAAAATTAGAGGCGAATCCTTCTTTAGGGCAATTTTATTTCTACCTCAAATAATATCCACTGTAGTAGTGGCGATTTCCTGGAGATGGATTTATGCAGCCGATGGCCCGATAAATGCTCTTTTGGCAAAATTTGGAGCGGAAAAAATTACAACTGCCTGGCTCGGCAATTTTGATACATCATTAATTGCAGTTGGAATAATCGGCACTTGGATAAATTATGGGCTTGCAATGATTCTTTTTCTATCTGGTGCTCAACGAATTTCTCAAGACCTACTGGATGCCGATCGAATAGATGGCGCCAATATGCGGCAGGAATTTAGATATATTTTAATTCCAAGTATAAAAGGTGAGATATCGATTGTACTGATTATTACTTTAACTTTTGCTCTGCGCAATTTTGATATTGTTTGGAATGCTACTCAAGGTGGCCCGGGGAATTCTACCAATGTTCCTAGTTTATTCATTTATAAATCTGCATTTGTCAATCGATATGTAGGCGAAGCTGCGGCTACCTCATTTTTGTTAGCAATAGTGATTCTTACAGTAACTGGATTATTGTTACTAGCACGAAGAGAATCTCATGATTAATATCAAAGAAAAAACTATTGCATATTTTGTTTTGATTTTAGGTGCTGTAATCGCTATTTATCCGCTCTTTTCAATTGTAAACCTCTCACTAACCAGTAAAAGCAACAATTCTAAAGTTCAAAATGAATTTCTCGGATTTTACTTAGGAAATTATGTTGAAGCTTGGCAACGTGGTGCTTTTAACCATGCAATGCTTTCAAGTCTTCTCGTATCAAGTTGCGTTGTTTTACTTACCTTATTTTGTGCAATTTTGGCAGGTTACGCTTTTGCATTGATGCAAGTACCCTTTGCAAAAACTATTCTGGTTTTATTACTTTTCGGCTTAGTGATGCCGTATGAAGGTGTAGTAATTTCGCTGTATGAAATGATGAGCTCACTGCATTTATTAAATACTTACTGGGCGCTAATTCTTCCTCAGGTTGCCCTGTCTATGCCTTTTGCTGTTCTGTGGTTACGTACTTTTTTTAGTACCGTGCCGAAATCAATCATTGAGTCAGCAAGTTTAGATGGGGCTAACAGAATTCAAAGCTTAAGATTCATCCTAATTCCACTTGCTAAATCGGCTATTGGCACACTTGCAACCCTTCTTTTTCTATTCACATGGAACGAGTTCCTTCTAGCCTTAGTTTTGATCCCAAGTAATACATCTATTCAAACAGTTCCGCTTTCACTCTCCTTTTTCGCTGGCAATCGCAGAAATAGCGAACCGCCTGTAACTGCTGCAGCCGCGGTATTAGTAGCATTACCTGTACTTATTGCTTACTTATTCTTACAACGAAGATTAATTAGAGGCATTATTTCAGGAGCTGTGAAAGAATAAAATGAAATCTAAAAAATCAGAATCTATAATTGCATCAGATGAAATTGACCTCGGTAAAATTGCGGCCGAATTAGTTTTTGTAGAGCTCAAGAAATGTTATGACATTGGAAATCTTTTCGTACTGGGCTGTCCCGGTGGCCGCACTCCCCGATCAACTTATAGCGCGTTGGCGAATTTGATAAAGAGAAATAATCAGTCTTTAAGCCATGTGGTGATTGCCATGATGGATGACTATGCCATTCAAGGTAAAGACGCATCATTTAACAATGTCGATATCAAATCTCATTTCAGTTGTAAGAAATTTGCTTACGATGAAATTAGAGATGTATTAAATGGGGATTTACCTCACAAAAATCAGATTCTAATGTCAAATGTTCTAATTCCAGATGCTAGAGACCCCAAGACCTTTGAAGATACCCTAATGAAATTAGGTGTCGATATATTTTTGCTAGCTTCAGGTGCCAGTGATGGCCACGTTGCTTTTAACGGAGTTGGAAGCGATAGAAATGACAGAACTCGCATAACACCATTGTCAGTCGAAACTCGCAAGGATAATTTAAAAACTTTCCCAGATTTTGCATCACTTGATGAAGTGCCCAATTATGGAGTTACGGTTGGTCCAGCGACGATAGTGGATGTTTCAAAGCAGGCAATTATGTTGTTGGCCGGGCCTGATAAAAAACGAGCTTATAAAAGAATTTCTATGGCAACCAAATATGAATCTGATTGGCCGGCCACAATTATCGCTGAATGCAGCAACGCGTTAATCATTGCTGATAAATTCGCCGCAACTCCTAATTAGTAACACTTTCTAAAGCATAAATGGCAGTACCTATTACTCCTGCATCTAAAACTGTGGCGTTTAAAATATTTCCGTTGTAACCCAATTCTTTAGATATTTTTTGAAAAGAGGTTAGTACCAGGTTACGATAAATCTCGCTACCCATCCAAAGTCCGCCGCCAATTACGATTACCTTAGTTGGCAATGAATTCCCAAAAATGGCAATTTCCCTTCCTAAAATTGCAGCTGCAGATTCAATAATTTCTCTAGCCAAACTGTTGCTTTTAAAATCAGCAAATAGTGAATTTGCATTAATATTCGTATCTCCGGTAATAGCGCTATACCGACGAGCGATTCCTAGGCCAGAAGAAAAATTTTCCAGAGGCACAATTTCACTCCCAGTGTCTATTTCAATTACGCCGAACCCGATGGCTCGTCCATCAAAGCCCGAAATAGGCTTTCCGCCAATGAAATGTGTGTGCGAGATACCGGTACTAATAGTTATATAGACGAAATCAGATTCATTCTTACCACTACCTAACCGAGCTTCTGCGATTCCAGCACATCTGACATCAGATTGAATAGTCCAAGGTACTGGCAAGATTTGTGAAAAATCCAAACTAGGTTGAATCTGCCAATCTATTTGATCCTTACTAGTTAAATTGCCCGCTAAGTCTACGTATTCAGGAAAGCCGGCTGCAGCGCTAAATATCGAGATATCTTCGTTATTTGCTATAACGTGCAATGTTTTAATCATTTTCTTGGTGCGATCCAGATTTTGATCAGCTAATCCTGTGACACTATCCCTACTTGCTTTTAAATCTTTATGTACAATTTTAAGGTTTCTATCAACAATTGCACCAGATATTTTTGAAGCTCCAACATCTATAGCCAAGACCATCGGATTGTTTTTGATCATTTGCAAAACACTATTATGAAATAACTTTCTGCCAGATTTTATATAGTGCATCTGCAGCAGCCGGAGTTGCAGTCATAATTCCGCCAGTCTCTGGAAATAAGTTAACTTTCCCAGTTTCGTCATAAACAACGCCGCCCGCTTCATGCACAATTATTACCGCTGCTAAATGATCAATCGGGCTGAATTGGCCAATCACTGCGCCAACGCCACGATTAGCCGCTACTCCGTTTACGGTTAAAGTTCCGGATCCCATTATTCGCATCGTGCAGAAGTTCTTCGCTAGCTCTTCAAGTAAGCCAAGCATTCCGGGCCAAGGTTGATAAGCCGCCAACTCCGTCGAAACTATACGACTACTAAGCGGATTTTCTACACCAGTTAAGTTCTCAACTTTTAGAGTTTTACCATTAACTTTCGCACCTTTACCTTTTGCAGCTTCATAAAGTTCATCACGCCATGGGTCAATCACGATTCCAAGTAACGGCGTGCGATTAAAGGCTAGCGCTAGTGAAAATGAACTCCAAGGCATTCGATTTGCAAAATTCGTGGTGCCATCAATTGGATCTAAATACCAAGCTGGTGTTTCGGCAAGATAAGTGCCCCCCATCTCCTCGCCCACGAAATTATGGCCAGGAAAATTAGCAGAGATTACTTCTCGAACATGGGCTTCAATCATCACATCAATTTCAGTAACGATATCGGCAGGATTTTCTTTCAATTCAATTTTTCCTGGGTCCATCGATTTTGCCACCAGAATCGCCCATTTTCCAAGATCTCGCGCGACTATTAGCGCACGATCAAGATCGATATCTGCTGCCTTTTTCTCATTTTTAGAAATTAATGGCGGTTCACTAAGTACTCGCTGCAATAGCGCTAACTCGTTTGTTGTAACAGAATCGATTCCAATAGCTTTTGCCCAACGCATTGTGGCTTCATCATCAACAGTCCAAATTGATACTTTGCAGCCAAGTGCGTGAGTAGCTTCGACTTTGCTCTTGGTTAAGAATGAATAATGGTAATTTATGAAAGTTGGTTTTAGTTCAACAATATCAGCGGCAGTCACTGTTGCATTGACATCCCACGGCATCCAGATATTCGCACTCTCTGAGAGTGAGCGAATGATACGCATGCCTTCTAAGTCGCCACACCAGTAAATCTTTGCGTTGCTCTTTGACGCAACTTCAAAAGCTAATTTTGCGGGACCACTCTCTCCCATATCTATCATCAAAACTGATTTAGAGTTCTCAAAGAGCGGCAATACATCGGAAAGCAGCGGTATTTTATTCTCGGCTGCGCCAAGCTCAGAAATTTCGGACCAATTAACTTCGGAAACATTCCTATCTAAACCCCAAAGTCTTTCTAGGGTTGGGTCATGTATTACTACTACTTTTCCATCTTTGGAAATTTGAACATCAATCTCAACAACAGCTGCACCAGAATCAATCGCAGATTTAATCGCAACGATTGTGTTCTCGCGAAAGCGACTGGAATCGCCTCGATGAGCGCAAATATTTGTTGAGTTTGTGGACATTAGAATTAAGCAGTTCTTACTAGCTTGCCATCCCGATAAATCAGCGCTTTAGTGATGTTAGCAAAACCGGCATCGCCAGCCTTAGGTACTTCACTGGAAACAAATGCTCTCAACTCTGCATCGTTTCGTTTTAAATAGACTTCATAGAAATGACCACGCGGCACAACCAAAGTAACGGTCGCAGCAACGCTGCCAGGTATTTGGTTTTTGCTAAAGAAAACATCCTCAGGGCGAATTCCGATCACATCACTGCCAGCAGAAATCGCACCGTTTTCGAATGATCCAGTAACGCGGTTTAGTGAGCCAATAAAGTTAGCTACATATTCAGTTTGTGGCGCATCATAAAGCTCCTGTGGCGTACTAAATTGTTCAATGCGTCCTTCATTCATAACAGCAATTCGATCTGAAATAGATAGCGCTTCATCTTGATCATGGGTCACAATTACCGTGGTAATGCCGAGCCGGCGTTGCAGTTCGCGAATATCTTCACGAACTTTAACGCGGAGCTTTGCATCAAGATTAGAAAGTGGTTCATCGAGCAAGAGAATGTCTGGCTCTTGAACTAAAGCTCGAGCAAGTGCAACACGTTGTTGTTCGCCGCCAGAAATTTGAGCTGGGCGCGAATCTTTATGGTGCATTAAGTTCACCATTTCTAGGACATCGTGTACTCGTTTTTCAATCTCGGACTTCGACATTTTTCTTACCTTGAGCGGATATGCAACGTTCTTAAAAACGGTCATGTGTGGCCAGAGCGCATAATTTTGGAAAACCATTGCGCTCGGGCGCTTTTCTGGTCCAATTTCAGTTACATCTTTCCCGGCTAAGAAAACTTTTCCAGATTCCGGAATTAAAAATCCAGCAATCATGCGAAGTGTCGTGGTCTTGCCGCAACCTGATGGACCGAGCAGTGAAACCATCTCGCCCTTGTTAACTACAAGGTTTAAGTCATCGATGATTACTCGACCACCTAATATTTTGCGGAGGCCGACTAGCTCGAGACCTTCTCCACTTTGATTAGCCATTGCTATCTACTCGCTTTCATCATTTGATCTGGAAACCTTCAGCCAATTGGCCACCGATGATGTGCTTACGTGCTAAACCTATTAGAAGAACTGATGGGATCGTTAAAAGTATCGAAAATACTGCAGTAACTTGAATTGGGTAAGTTTCGACAATCGCATACATCGCAGTTGGCATGGTGTAGATAGTTGGCGCGCCAATCAAGAATGTTCCTTGGGCTTCATCAAATGCATAAATGAACGACATGACCATTGCTACTAAAATTCCGGGCATTGCCATTTTTAACGTGATGGTACGGAAAACCCGGAACTTGCCAGCGCCAGCATCGCGGGCTGCTTCTTCTAAGGATTTTGGCACTGCTGCAAAGGCCGCAGCTGGAATCCAAGTCATGAAAATAATAGTCCCTAGTACTTGAATAATAATTACACCAACAAGCGTGCCCATCAAGTTTAAGAAATAATAAAGTGTTGCAATGGTTGCAAATAACCCAATTTTAGGAAAAGCATTTGATGCAAACATTATAATTAAAAAAGATTTGCGACCCCAATAGTTGTATCTGGCTGATGCATAAGCGGCTGGTAAACAAATAACTGCAGAAAGTAATACAACTATGGGAGAAATAATTAATGAGGTTTTCATTGCGTCAACAAGAGTTGGAACCTCAAATACTTTACGGAACCAATCCAGCGTCCAGCCTTTCGGCTTATAACTAGGGAATAACCACTCGGTTGCAAATGCATGTATTGCTAACCAGAGCAATGGTCCTACGATCAAAAGCAGCATGAAGCCCGAGAAAAGTGATAGTAATACCTTTACACCAACTGATTTAGTGTAGAGATTGAGCGGCTGGACATCCTTTGCCATCAAACTCTCCCACTCTCTTTAGCATTGCGAAAATTTGCCCAAATGTAGAAGAACGCGATCCCAGAAGCAGCGGCAAAAACAATAAACGCCATAACTATCGACTGTTGTGGTCGATTATAGACAGAGAAGAAGTTGGTGATTTCTACGCCAAACATAGTTGGCTGATTTGCTCCTAAGAAAAATGGAACTGTGAATGAACCTAAGATGCCGATAGAAGTGAATGTGAGAGCAATAATTATCGGAATCAAAGCTAACGGCAACATAACCGTTCTAATAATGGTAATTAAACTCGCGCCAGCATCTTGGGCAGCTTCGATTAAAGCATTGGGTACAGATTGTAATCCTGAAGTTATCATTAATGTCGCGAACGGCAACGAGACCCAGATTGAACCAATAATAACAGCAAGCATCGTTGATGTTATCTGTGGAACATCGATACCAAACGAATGAAAAATAGTGCGATAGAGGCCAGCGCTACCATAAAAGGTATAGAGCGCCCACGAAGAAATTACTACTGGAATAAATAGCGGTGTTAGCGAGAGCGCAGTCAACACGGAGGAAAGTTTTCCGCCACGAAGTCGTTGTAATAAACCAATTCCGGTTGAAAATAACAAAACAAATACTGTCGCAACAAATGAAACTATTAGCGTTGTTTTTACATCTCCGGCAAAACGTGGATCCGCAATTACATCTTTATACGCTTGCAGGGTGAATAACTTGCCATCTCGGCCGCGCACATCTTGGCCAATAATTGAAAGTACTTCGTTGAGGCCACCGGTGAAACCAATTGAGAATAAGAAAGCTAAACCAATTGGAAATCCAATAAATGTACCGAGCACCAAAATAGGTGGCAAGGCCATGAACAAACCAAGAACAGAGAGCTTTGGATCTTTCGACCCAAAGCTCTCGTTAGCGACTTGGTTTGTAGCCGCAGCGCTCAATCTATTTACTTACCAGGAACTTCAAGCGCCCACTGATTTTTGAAATCAGTATTATTGCTAGACAAATAGCTCGAGCGTAGTTTTGAGACATCTGTGCCAACCGCAAACTTACCTTGGTTAGCAGTGCTCAACATCGACACTGGAACAACTGGATAGCCGTTTAGTGTGCCACCCACGATGATGTTCTGTGCTACTGGTGAAAGCAACCAGTTCACGAAACGTTGGGCCGCAACGCCTTGGCGAGTTCCCTTCGGAATTCCCAAAATTGCTGGTCCACCTGTGAGCGATCGGTCACTTACTTGAGCAACCTTCCAATAACTTGGAATGGTTCCAGCTTTTAGACCGCTAAGGAACTGATCTGACCAAACTGTTGCCATATCGACTGATCCGTTAGAAACCAACGAAAGAGTTGCAGCGTTGTTTGATGGGTAGGTTCCATTTTTGCCGTATGTGTAAGGGTTTAGCGACTTGAGTAAATCAAATCCTTGCTTCCACTTAGCTTGTAGCGGCTTATTAACTTCAGTTACCAATTTTTCGATTTCTGCATCGGTAAGGTACTTATCGACAACGGTCTGTGCAAATGAATACCCGCTACCGCCACCTGATGGCACGTTATATGTGAAACGGCCTGGGTTCGCTTTAATCCAAGCAATAAGGTCATCAAGAGTCTTTGGTGGAGTTGTAACAACTTGTGAATTATAAGCCAAAAGTACTGTTGAGGCTCGATAAGGAATTCCACCCTTGCTCATTGCTAATAACGAAGCAGGAACGTTATTGATATTTGGCATTCGAGAACTTGTAGGAATCGTTAAATAGCCTTTTAATCCAAGCTCCTGAACAAATCCAGCTTCAATAACATCAAAGCCTGCATCTCTTTTTAATTTTGACGCTGCTATTATTTTTGCGAGTGTAAGCGCATCATTTTTTCCATGAAGATCAAAAGAAGATACGTCAACGTTGTAATTTGGGTTTGCTTTTTCAAATGCGGGAATTAATTCCGTAAGCCACATTCTTTCAACGTTAGTATCTCCAGATACATACAAACGAACTTGAAATACTGCAGCGTGGCTTGTGGATGCAGTGAAGCCAAGAGTGGCGACTGCTAAACCAGCTACTGCAAGTATTGATACGAGTTTATTTTTACGCACTAAAAGTGCCTCCTCCAAGTAATAAGGAATAGACCGGATGTCGATTTCCTTCGAACAGGTAGGATGTAAACTATCAGTACGTCAGACATCGTCAAGGAGTTAGGCTCAATTCCGCATGAAATCCGCGCTAACCCTTAATGAACTTGTAGGGCGTCAAAATCGACATACCCGTTGGGAGCTAGTAGAGCGAATTCCTCTTGCTTTCTCAACTCATCACCCCCAAGGGTTGGCTTTTGTTGGTGATTACATTTTTCTTTCATCGGTCGAGGTTTTAGAAAAACCCCTAAATGTCTTTGATCCGACGCTATCGACTCCGGGACGTGGTCTTGGTCATATGTTTGTAACCGATCACGCTGGAAAACTGCTAAAAGATATAACCATAGGTGCGGGCGATATGTACCACCCTGGTGGAATAGATTTCGATGGCACGAATGTTTGGGTGCCGGTCGGAGAATATAGACCAAAAGGTAAGAGCATGATGTTAACTATTGATGCAAAAAATTTTCAAGTTACCGAAAGGTTTCAAGTAAAGGATTCGATTGGGTGGGCGTTAAGTAACTCAGAGACCGGTTCCATATATGGTGGAAATTGGGGATCTCGAGAGTTTTATGCTTGGAACTCCGATGGTAAAGAACTCGATCGCTGGGAAAATCCAAGTAGTTTTATTGACTATCAAGATTCTCAGTTCGCTGGTAACGGTCAGGTGATTTGCGGTGGAATCGCCAACTTGCCTCAGTCAAATGGGTTAGGCGATTATGAATTAGGCGGTATGGCCATAGTTGACTTTGTCAACCGACGAATAGATTATGAAACACCAATTCAATTCTTCAGCAAAGCTGGTCATGTACTGACACGAAATCCATTTGCACTCACAAGCGAAAACAATGATCTATTCCTACATGTTGCACCTGATGATGGTTTTGATCTAAATGGCACGGAGTTATTGAAGTTCAAAGCTTGTAATTAATTACTTTAGGAAATTTGAATTCTTTATCACTGCATAAATCGGTCTCGCACCTCTAAAAAATTAAAGTATAGATTTTAGGAAATCAATACTTTCTCTTACTGCTGAAATTGGACCGGCTCCAACTGCTGGAGCTTGATCGAGCATCACATCTTGTTCTAATACTAGTTTGCCTTCGTAATTAATGCCATCAAGAAAGCGAATTACTTCAGATATTTGAGCATCGCCCTGCCCAAGTGGCTTATACATGCCATTTTTAACTTCAGTTGAATAAGTCGAAGTTCGATTTTGAATCCGTGCGGCCGCGGCTGCATCACAATCTTTTAGATGAACATGTTTCACTCGTGAACCCGCGCGCTTAGCAATATCCAAAGGATTGCCACCGCCAACCACAATATGTCCAGTATCAAGACATAAGTTGATGTCAGTTTCATTTAGTAAGAAATCTAAATCATTTGGCGTTTCAAACATTGTGCCTGCGTGTGGATGTAACACCATTTCCAAACCAAATTCTTTGGCAATCTCAGTGATCATTGGTAGCGACTCCGAAAATACTGCCTTCGCTTCGGCATCCATCGGATCTCGAGAGTCGTAATCGCCATCTTCAGCTGGCGTAGCCAATACAAAATTACCAGCATTTAATTTGGCTAAGACTTCTGCTTGGCGGCGTGCTCTTTCATAGGACGCTTTCAAGCGATCTTTTTTATGTAAAACAATCGGAACGAAGGCGCCACATAAATCTAAACCATGTCCATCTAAAACTCTTGCTAACTCTTTTGCATTTTGCGGCAGGTAACCATCAGGGCCTAACTCTGTCGCGGTAATTCCGCATTCGCGCATTTCAGTTAACACCCGGTCGGCTTCAATTTGATAACCCCAACCGTTTGCTTCGCAAACGCCCCAAGAAATTGGTGCGCCGGCTAATTGCTTTTTCAAATCCAATTAAATTTGCTCCAATGACCAGGCTTTAACGCCTCCCAAAATTCCGGCGGTATTAGAAACGATCACTACGTCATCGCCTAAAACTTGCAGAACTTCAGTGCGAATACGACGTGAATTACCCCCGCCAATATAAAGACGATCCCAATGAAAAACTTTTCGAAGATCTTCAACCATTAATCGGATTCGACGCGACCAGAATAAATCACCAAGACGACGGAGTTCAGTCTCGCCAACCCAAGTGTCATAAGTGGTGTTTCTCCGTACCGGCGCCATTGACATTTCAAAGTGTGGTGCAAGTTTTCCACCATCAAACATTGAGAATCCGAGCCCAGTTCCAAGCGTAATTACAACTTCTAATCCAGAACCATTAATTACACCAGCTCCATGCACTTCAGCATCATTTAAAACGATTGCAGGCTTTTTGAAATGTTCCGCAAAGGCTCGTTGAATATCAAAACCTTTCCATTGTTTTTCTAACTCTGGCTCAATTCGAGTGCGTGGACCTTTTGCATTTATGTAATGAGGTGTATGCACAACAACGCCATGTCGCAACATGCCAGGCATTCCTACAGTTAGTCGATCAAAATTCGGTAAACCTTTTGAGATGCCATCAATAGTTTCAATCAAATGAGTTGGAGAAAGTGGATATGGAGTTGGCACTGCCACTGGCTGCGCATGTAACGTGCCAGCGCTATCTAGAACCGAGCCTTTGATAAATAACCCGCCGCAATCAATGGCGAGAGTCATCACGCTGGTTGAATGCATCTCCATGTATATAGTCAAGCAAAATCTCGTTCAGAAAGATAATCGGAGCGCTCGGGATATCTTTGCTACGCGCATATCGGTAGAATCCACACATGTTAGACCTCCTCACCATTGGCCGAATTAGCGTTGATTTATATGGGCAAGAAGAAGGTCACGGCTTATCTGATCCGCAAACATTTCAGAAATCTGTGGGTGGCAGCCCTACAAATGTTGCGATTGGAACTGCTAGATATGGCCATAAAACCGCAGTAATAACTGGAGTTGCCAGCGATGCGCTCGGCAAATTTGCGATTGACGAATTAAAAAAATTCAGCGTTTCAACAGAATTTGTAATTAAAACTCCAACTGGGAAGACCCCGATTGTGGTTGCGGGTATTAAAGATCCAGATAACCCTGAATTTATTTTTTATCGCGATAGCAGCGCGCCAGATACAAAAGTAGAAAATTCAGAAGGGTTAACCAAAGCAGTTCAATCCGCAAAATATTTTTGGTTTACTGGGTCTACCCTTTCACAAACACCGCTTTCCAATACTGTAATTGAGTTGCTTAAAGTACGAAGTGGCGAAGTAATCTTTGATCTTGATTATCGACCTTCGTTTTGGAGTTCGCCTGAAATTGCTCATAAAGATATTTCTGCTGCAGTTAAGTATGCAACTATCGCAATTGGAAACTTGGAAGAGTGCGCGGTAGCAACTGGCTTACCGAAAAACTCTAGCGCTGCAGAATTCGCGGCTGCCTTGCTCTCCATGGGCCCGAAATTGGCGATCGTTAAAGGTGGTTCTACTGGCGTATTGGTAGCTCATGGAAATAGCGCCACTGCAATTCCAGGGCTACGTATAAAAACTAAATGTGGCTTAGGTGCCGGCGATGCATTTGGTGCGGGCGTAGTACATGGGCTCTTATCTGGCTGGAGTCCAGAAGATTCAGTCTCCTTTGCAAATGGCGCTGGAGCTTATGTTGCTTCCCAATTAATGTGCAGTGATGCAATGCCGACTGAAGTTCAAGTTCGAGAATTGATGGAGCGTTCAAAGTGAGCGAACGCTTCTTCCCATTTAGCTCTGGCGTTAAATCGATAACTCCAGAAATGGCCGGGTGGCGATATTCCGGATTACAAGTAATAAGCATCACGGCTGGGAAAACCGATATTTCTCAATACTTTTCTGGAGATATTGAAGCAGCTCTAATTCCATTAAACCTACAAAATTTCAAAGTTAACGTCTCCGGCAATGAACATTTATTAGTTGGGCGATCTGGAGTTTTTGCTGGCGCAAGTGATTGGGTATATATCGCATCAAATGAAAAGGTTGAGATAATTACAGAAACTGCCGGAGAAGTTGCGATTGCTACCGCTTCAGTAAAATCAAACTTCCCAAGTTGCTATGTTGAAAAAATAAGCAAGGTAGAAATTCGTGGAGCAGGAATGGCTACTCGCGAAGTTCGCCCCTTCATGCACCCAGAAGTATTCCCTAACGCTGAAAAATTAATGGCTGTTGAAATTATCACTCCGGATGGCAATGTATCTAGCTTTCCGCCACATCGACATGATGGCATCAAGGGTTGCGATGTTGAGAATGAAGAAATTTATTATTTTAGAATTGGAAAAATATCGAGTGTACATGGCGATAGCGAGGGTTTCGGACTTCATCGAACTTACTCTGCGCCGGAAGATCCTGATTTCTTTGATGAGACCGTAACTATTCATGATGGTGACATTTACTTAGTCCCGCGGGGTTACCACGGTCCTTGCGCTGCGATGCCGGGTTATCCGATGTACTACTTAAATGTTCTCGCAGGTCCGAGCCGAAAGCGCACTATGGATTTTTGCGACGATCCCAACCATGCTTGGCTTAGAGATAGTTGGAAGCACCAAATTCCCGATCCCCGAGCTCCCTGGCAGGTGAAGCAATGACTTTGATGACTACATCGCAAGCCATAGTTCGCTGGTTGACCGCGCAAAAAATAATTATTAATGGTGAAGTTAAACCTTACTTTGCTGGAACATTTGCAATTTTTGGACATGGCAATGCGTTAAGTCTTGGTGATGCGCTCTTTGATTCACAAAATGAGATGAAAACATTCCGTGGCCAGAGTGAAGAAGGCATGGGTTTAGCTGCTGTAGCTTATGCGAAAGCAATGCGCCGCCAACAGTGCATGGTAGTAACAACTTCAATCGGACCAGGTGCGCTAAATGTGGTTACTGCAGCCGGAACTGCGTTAGCAAATCGATTACCGATGTTAATTTTAGTTGGCGATACTTTTCAAAGTAGAAATCCAGACCCAGTGCTGCAACAAGTTGAACATTTTGGTGAACCTTCAACCACTGTTAACGACGCCTTCCGCCCAGTAGTTAGATTCTGGGATCGGATTACTAACCCTTCACAAATTTTAACTGCGTTACCGCAAGCCTTGATGACGATGTTAGATCCAGCTAGTTGCGGCCCAACTTTTTTTGCGTTGCCACAAGATGTGCAAGCAACAGCGTTTGATTATCCAGCAGAATTCTTTAACGAAACTATTCATGAAATTCCAAGACCTCGCCCAGATTTGAGTGAATTGAATAAATGCGTTGCGCTGATAAATAACGCCAAGCGACCAATCCTGGTTGCAGGCGGTGGCGTTCATTACTCACTTGCCGAAAAAGAACTTGCAGCCTTCGCAAAAGAACAACAGATTCCTGTAGTTGAAACTATGGCAGGAAAATCTTCGCTCCCGTGGAATGATCCCCTGCTTGTTGGCCCACTAGGTGTTACTGGCTCAGATCCAGTTAATGAATTGGTAAGTGAATCCGATTTAATTATTGCAATCGGAACTCGGTTGCAAGATTTCACAACTGGTTCTTGGACCTTATTTGGAGATAAAGATATCGTCGCTATAAATGCCGCTCGATTTGATGCTACAAAACGACGTGCAATCGCTGTGGTGGGCGATGCGCTGGCCACGATTTCAGAGCTACGCATTCAAGTTAAACCTACTAATAGAGCGAATTGGATCGCTCGAGCTAAATCGTTAAAAAATAGCAACGTGGTATTACGCACTAGCCGCGAAAAATTGAAGTCCGATTTACCAACTTATGCCCAAGTTGTAATTGCGGCTAATGAAACTGCTCGACCTGAAGATTATGTATTAACGGCAGCTGGAGGTTTACCCGGCGAGTTAAATAACAATTGGCTTGCTAAATCAATCGCATCATTTGATTGTGAATATGGTTTTTCATGCATGGGCTATGAAATCAGCGGCGCATTCGGAGCTGCAATTGCGCAAAAAGATATGAAGAAAACCGGCCGAGTCATTGCAATGACCGGCGATGGTTCTTACATGATGCTCAATTCGGATATTTATAGCGCCGTACTCCATGGATATCCATTGACTTTAATACTCTGCGATAACGGTGGCTTCGCCGTGATCTCAAGGTTGCAAACTGGAAATGGCGCAGCTTCATTTAGAACCATGATTACTGAAAATGAATCTGCTGCCAGGGTCGATTTTGTTGCTCATGCAAAATCTATGGGAGCTAATACCCATCGAGTTACTTCAATTTCAGAACTAACAAAGCAATTACTGGCAAATGCTGACTCTAAAGAAGTTGTAGTAATTGTTATCGACACTGCTCCAACTACTTGGACCGAAGGTGGCGCATTCTGGGAAGTTGGTATTCCTGAAGTTTCTGATAAGAAATCAATTCAAGAAGCTCGTGCTAAATTAATTGATGGGAAGAAAGCCCAGCGAAAGTTTTAGCTAGTTAACGCAGCTTGGATATTGGCCATTGACACCGCAGAGGCTTCTTGCGAAGGCTCCCAAGCAGTGTCCTGTTCGCTCATTAACCATCCAGAATAATTTAATTTATCGAGCGCAATAAATAACTCTTTAACTTTTAATAGACCGGTGCCAGCTGGAACAAAGAGTTTTAATTCATCAACGGCAAAACCCATGGTTTCAACTTCTTTTGAGATCATTTTTGCCAACACATCGCCGCTCACATCTTTTACGTGAACATGTGAAATCCGATCGCCATATTCGGCTACCGCTAGAACTGGATCGCCGCCGCCAACAATCCAATGTCCAACATCTAAACAGAGCCCAATTTTTTCACTTAACATCGCCATTAGCTTCTTAGTTTCACGCGGAGTTTCAATATAAGTAGCACCATGTGGATGAAATGAAGATTTCATTCCGTGCGTTGCTGCAACTGCCGCATGGCGCTCCACAAATTCGGCCATAACTTTAAATCCCATTTCGGAAAGTCCGGGACCGTTATCCGCATTTCCAGCGCTCCGGTCGCGATCTTCGGAGCCATCCGCCGCAAAGACGATCATTTCAACGCCAGCACCCCCAGCTTGCTTAATTATTAACTCAGCTTCGGCTTCGGCTCCTGGCAGCAGACCATCCTCATTACATTTAATTGGCAAATATTGTTCGGCAGGCGCAACGTTATATTTTTTCATCAACTCGCGAAATTCCGAGGATTCGGCTTGTTCACCTGAAACTTGAATTCCTGCAAAACCATATTGCGCAATTTCTGAAAGGAATTTCTCTTTTTGGTTTGGATCATATTTCCAATTCAATGGAACTATGCCAACTTTTGCATTGTGCAATCTAACTCTCGGATTTGTCATTAGAGAACCATCATAACCAAATCAAGGAGAATAGTTGACCAACTAAAATCTGGTGCGCCGCGGCCAGATGCGGTTTGCGGGTTGTAATACTCACGGACACCACTTTTACGCATCGCTAAAATACTTTGATTAGCAATCACTCGAGCAAGATCTACTCTGCCATGTCGCATTAAACCGCGCGCTAAATACCAATTGCTATTAATCCAAGTTGGTCCGCGCCACACTAGATTTCCGCCAACCGTTTCTGGACGATAAGTCGGGTGGTTCATTGCAGTGCTCGGTATTGGAAATTCCGCCCAATACTCGTCTGGATTGAGCAGATGAGCCATCAATGCTTCGACTTTTTTAGGCGCTAAATCTGCCAACAAGAGCGGCATTAGCGAGGTAAATGTATTAACTCGAAGTTTCTGATTCTCTTTGCCGTTTACATCGTAATAGAGACCATCTGTTTCATCCCAACAAAGTTCTTCTAAGGAATCTCGAGCTTTCGCTGCACGAGCTATATAAATAGCAGCGCCAGCCTCATCTTTAACTTGCAGGCAAAGCTCTGCAAGAACTCTTAAATTTTCAATATAAATAACATTTACCATTACATCTGCAACAACAAAATGATTTAACGCAATCATCTTCTTTGGATCTCGATTAAATTTATCGTAAGGGTCACAAATTGAGTGCCAACCACGATCCCAACTATCGTGCTCTTCATCTTGAATGTTCATTAGCTCATCCCACTTAGGAGAGTGATCGAGGCCAGTCTCATCGGGTTGGACCACGCGAATTAACCCGTCATCAAATGGATTTCTAACGTTATGCAACCATTCATAGAATCTACGAACGCTCGGCAATACTTCGTTAATGAATTCAGCACCGCGGCCACGTTGCGCGACAGCTTGCACTGCTTCAGCTAATAAGGGTGGCTGCATCTCATCTGATAAGTATTTCGAACGGAAAGCAATCGCATAAGTCGAAACCATCTCTTCAAAACTATCGCGTTGCCAGAATGTCACGTGCGAAACAAAACCATCATCATGTTGATTCTTTAATAGACTTTTTATCTCTGCTTCAGCTTTCGCCAAATCAATGTGGCTCAGCGCAATTGCATGAAAACAGGAATCCCAGAACCATTGAAATGGGTAAGTTACCGACGAAGGACAGGTGAAATCAAAATCATGGCCAGACCAAGTTGCGTGGCCGCGCTGGCGATTTTTTATATGGATATTTGTTACTACCGTTTTTAACCATTGCAGGTCTTCCGTTGTAGGTGCGCTACTTTTTTCCATCATGCTTCGAATTATTCTGTAGATACTCGCTACTTTTTACCAAATTCGCTAAGATTTAATGGAAATAAGTCACTTAATTTGGAGGAAAGCATGAACAATCAGATCGTTCGTGTAGGAGTAATAGGTGCTGGCCTAGTGGCTTCTTCCGTGCACCTGCCGATTCTCACGCGACGGAGTGATCTCTTCGCAGTTGCTGCAATTGCTGATTTTAATATTGCTGCGGCTAATTTGCTGGCCGACCGTTTTGGAATAGTTAATAGATTTCCCTCCCCCGAAGAAATGTTTGCATCTTCATTAATAGATGCCGTTGTCATTCTAAATTCAGGAAGCCATGCTGAAGTTGTAGTTAGTGCGCTCAATTCTGGTTTAGATGTATTCTGCGAAAAACCACTCGCCTACTCAAGAGAAGAAATGGAATCTATCGAAGTTGCACTTAGCGCTTCTGGCAAAAAACTGATGATCGGTTACATGAAAACATTTGATCCCGCGGTAACGGCGGCAAAGAAACTTATTAAGAGTCGGCCACGTACGGTAGATGTTGTGGTGCTGCATCCAAGTGGTGAGAGCCAGCTTGCAACAACGGAAATTTCAGTAACATCTGCGCCAGCACCAAAAGAATTAATTGAGAAATTTAAGAGCAGTGACCGTCATATCCAAGTTACTGCCCTGGGTGAAGCTGCCGCGGATTCTTTTGGAAGTTTTTACACGGATGTAATTCTAGGTAGCGTTATTCATGAGCTATCCGTTTTACGGGCTCTCGATCTACATATAACTGAAGTTGATTTTGTAGATCGTTGGCCAAATGATGGTAGTGAAAAAGCTCATTCCATAATTATTCATGCACGTACTGCCGATAATGTCAGAATCACAATTAGATGGTTCTATTTAGATCAATATCCGCTTTACCAAGAAGAAATTCGATGGGTAAATGAGTTCGAAGGACATCACATCATCTTCCCTAGCCCATATATTCTTAGAGTTCCTACAAAATTGATTTCAACGAAACGAATCGGACTTGATCATGAAAATACGACCACAGAGTCGTATTTACCTTCATTCGAAATTGAACTAACGGCTTTCCATACTCTTGCTACAACTGGAAAACAGGATGGCGAACCAATTGCTGATGGAAACGAAGATTTAGAGATTTCACTTAAAATTGCAAAGGCGATATGTATTCGTGAAGGAATTGCAATCGGTGGAAACTTAAAAGCATAACTAGTTTGTAGCAAACTAATTAGCTCTTTGAATCTCCACCATCTATCTCGCCAATTAATTTAAATTGGCCGCCACCTAGTTGTCCTTGCGCTTTGTATAGCTCTAACTTGGCACGGGTATCTGCAATATCGAGATTTCGCATAGTTAATTGGCCAATTCGATCAACTGGTCCGAAGGCTGCACCTTCAGTTCGTTCCATCGATAACTTATCTGGGTGATAGCTAAAAGATGGACCGGTTGTATTAATAATTGAATAATCATCACCGCGACGTAGTCGAATAGTTACTTCACCAGTAACTGCAGAAGCAACCCATCTCTGGAGGGATTCTCGAAGCATTAGCGCTTGTGGATCGAGCCAGCGACCTTCATAAAGCAATCGACCTAAACGACGTCCTTCGGCATGGTAATTAGCGATTGTGTCTTCGTTATGGATTGCGCTTATCAATCTTTCATATGCGATAAATAAGAGCGCCATGCCAGGTGCTTCATAGATGCCACGACTCTTAGCTTCAATAATTCGATTTTCAATCTGGTCTGACATGCCAAGACCATGTCTGCCGCCTACCGAATTAGCTTCATTCATCAACGCAACAGAATCTTTAAACTCTTTGCCGTTTATCGAAACTGGTCGTCCTTGCACAAATCCAATTCGAACATCTTCACTTTCGATCGAAATCTTTGGATCCCAGAATTTAACACCCATGATTGGTTCGATGATTTCAATTGAGGTTTCAAGCAGTTCCAAAGTTTTTGCTTCATGTGTTGCGCCAAGAATGTTGGCATCGGTTGAATAAGCTTTTTCAACGCTATCTCGGTAAGGCAACTTATGGTTAGCCAACCACTCGGACATCTCTTTTCGACCACCAAGTTCAGCAACGAAATCTGCATCTAACCATGGTTTATAGATTCTAAGTTTTGGATTAGCCAATAGGCCATATCGATAGAAACGTTCAATGTCGTTACCTTTATAAGTTGAGCCATCGCCCCAAATTGAAACGCCATCTTGCAACATGGCGCGCACTAATAACGTTCCAGTTACAGCGCGACCAAGTGGGGTGGTATTGAAATATAGTTTTCCGCCAGATCGAATATGAAATGCGCCGCAGGCAATCGCGGCAAAACCTTCTTCAACTAGTGAAAGGCGGCAATCAACTAACCGTGAAATTTCAGCGCCATATGCTTTTGCTCGGTCCGGGATTGAAGCAATATCTGGTTCGTCATATTGGCCAAGATCTGCGGTATAGGTGCAAGGGATCGCACCTTTCTCGCGCATCCAGGCAACCGCTACTGAAGTATCGAGTCCTCCGGAGAATGCGATTCCGACTTTTTCGCCAACTGGGAGCGATGCAAGAACTTTTGACATGGGCATAGCCTAACTTAGAGCAGCTATTTCTCGGGCGTAATTTTTGCTTGCGAGTTGACCGTAAGCGGCACTCTGTAATAATTGGCTAATCACGTCAATCAATGTTCAAATCTCAGGGAATTTGTAATGTCCGAAGAAGAATTAGATCAGGAAAAATGGAGCACTTATCACTCGGACAGGGTGAAATCAGCGGACAGATGTTCGATCCGAACCAAGGTAATTGGAACATCGCTTTTTACGATGCTTACGAACCTGCGGTTAAGTATTTAAAATAGTTTTAATTACTAGTTTTTTTTCTGATGGAGCCACGAAATATTTCTTTAGATCGTTCATGCACCTTTCTTATTTGCAGTTCTAAATTTTCTACAGCATCGTCGAAAGCAGCCAAATCATTAAAGCCATAAGATTCTGAACGTAGTAGCGGGCCACTCCCCCGTGAAGTCAGTACTACTTTATGAGACTTCTTTCCGAACTTAGGATTACTTTCGTGTATAACTTCTAACTCAATCCGGTCAATTTTAACTTTAAATCTTTTGATGCTCTCTAATTTTTCTAAAGCAATTTCTCTGAAATCTTCCGCTAGAGCTGCGTTCCTTGGATGAATAATTATTTCCATATATTGTTCCCTTCTACAAATGACTATAGACCTATTGAGCAAAATTTACGACATGTTTTAATTGCAGGAATATCCGTTGGATTTGTGGCGCTTTAGCTAGCCCGACGAGCACTTATTTAAGAAACTATTTTCGCGTTGCAGTTAAACTTATCAAGGTCGTAACAGACAACGCAGCTCCGATCACACCTAGGCTCACCGTGAGCGAGATATGTGGGATTTCGTAGAAACCGATTTTATCGATTCCTACTCCATGCAAGCCTTCAATGAACAGCTTAAATCCAATAAATCCAAGAATTACCGCTAAGCCCTTAGAAAGATAAATTAAACGGTCGACTAACCCGGCCAGTAAGAAATAAAGTTGGCGAAGTCCCATTAGTGCAAATGCGTTTGCAGTGAATACGATGTAAGGATCTTTGGTGAGACCAAAAATTGCAGGTATCGAATCGAGTGCGAATATCAAATCTGTGGTTCCGACTGCCACCAAAGCGATTGTGAAAGTAGAAGCGCCGCGCTTTCGAAGTGCCGTGATTATCCGGCCTTCTTTATATATCTTTTCATCACCATGTTTTTCTTTTATTAGCTTCCAAGCAGTGGCTATCAAAATTATTGCGAAAATAAAGAATGCAGCGGAGAACTTAGAAATCAGGGCCGAACCAAGTGCAATAAAAATACCTCGCAAAACCAAGGCAATTGCTATGCCAGCCAATAAAATTAATTGTGCGCTCTCTCGTTTAACGCTCAAATTCGCCAGCAATATTATGAAAATAAAGACGTTATCTACCGAGAGTGAATATTCCGTTAACCACCCAGCAAAGAATTCTTCACCCTGGCCAGCAACCCCATTAAATTGCAGGTTTAGTCCAAAGATAATTGCGGCAACTACATAGAAAATTGTCCAAAGCGCAGCTTCTTTTACTGTGGTTTCTCGTTTGCGATTTTTAATTGCTAATAATAAATCCAACACAAGTACGCCGAGGAGTAATGCGATTGTTACTCCCCAAGTTTTGGCGTCAGTCATCTAATTTTCTGATTCTCGGTAGTAGTTTTAATTAACGGGTGGCTATTACGAAAGCTAAAGTGAGAGCTAGCGCAAGCGCGGCTGATTGAGCAAGAATTACTAAAGCTGTTTTCCGATCAGCAGCGCGATCAACTGGATTTTGTACTTTAGAAATTTCACCCATTTTTCCTAAATTGAATGTACCGGCTAGCACATATGCCAAGCAAAACTTTTTTCGAGATTGTACAAAGCCGATTGCGAAAACCATGAGTGGCAAAAAGATAGAAAACTTTCCAATTGTGGAAACGTTTGCAGAGGCGAGGTTGAAACCACTTGAAATCGAAAAAGCTGCCCCAATTAGCGCAACAATTTGGCGACGACGAACTTCGCTCTTCCCTAAGTTACAAGTTCCAGGGATGTATTCAGTGCTCAAATTACATCCTCGAATTCATCTTCATCGACCCATGCGCTGGCAGATTCATCAGTTCGTTCTACCCAAGAAAGGAAAGTGAAAACCCCTTTGACTGCAAGGAGAAGCAATGCGAATAGCGTAGTTATCCGGCGAATTGCTTTGAACATATGAGAATTCTATAAGGAGTTAAGGATTCGTCCAATCGAATCGGTGATGATTTCGGGACTTGTTCCAAAATTTAAACGAATAAATTGTGAATAATCAGCGCCATATGTATGGCCCGGATTAAAGGCCACTTTGCCTTTCTCTAAGAAATGGGCAGCTGGGTTCTCTCCAAGATTTAACTCAGAAACATCTAACCAGGCTAAGTAACTGCAATCAGGAATTCGATACTTAATTGCTGGAACTTTGGCCGCTAAGAGATCAGCAAGTAGGCGTCGATTGTCATCCAAGGTTGCGATTATGCCGTCTAACCATTCGTCACCGGATTTATATGCCACAGCATCAGCAATCGCACCAAATAGTGAAGCTCTGAAATGTACTGACTCAGGCATAGTATCCAACATGGCATTTAATTTAGGATCCTGTGCGACGATAGTTGCACATTTCAAACCAGCAAGATTAAAAGCCTTGCTTGCTGAAGTTACGGTAATACCAACTTTTTTTGAAATATCTGAGGCTGCTAGAAACGGGGTAAAAGTTGAATCAGAAAAAGTTAGCGGTGCATGGATCTCATCACTAATTACTATTACTTTATACTTATCTGCTAATTCTGCAATTTGCATCAACTCTAGTTTTGTATAAACAGTTCCTACTGGATTATGCGGGTTGCAAAGCAAGTGCGCCTTCACTCCAGCTTTGTACGCTGCTTCGATTCCCAGCAAATCTAAAGTGAAATGCATGCCTTCACGTTTTAATGGGACTTCAACTTTTGTGAGTTTGATTTCATTTATCCAGGTAAAAAAATTGTTATAAACAGGGGTATTAATCATTAATTTATCGCCAACACTCATAAAGGTACGTAGAACTTCGATAACGCCAACTCCCACGTCGCAAGCGATTCGAACTTGTTCTGGATCTAAATTCCAATTCCA
This sequence comes from Actinomycetota bacterium, assembly GCA_013205455.1. Classification (GTDB taxonomy): domain Bacteria; phylum Actinomycetota; class Actinomycetes; order Nanopelagicales; family Nanopelagicaceae; genus UBA7398. Next base: position 14,341 of record JABMMO010000004.1, on the reverse strand, counting down.
TTTCCGGTTAGCAAACCCGGCAAAATTTTCTTTCAACTCTGGAATCGGTCCTAAATAACCGGTATCTGAGCGTTCAACTAAATCGTGGAGAGCCGCCTTAATCGGTTCAGCAATTTGAAAATCCATTTCGGCAACCGGCAACGGCAAAATATCACTTGGGTAGAAACGCCATTTAGAACTAGATCTTTTCTGCAGTTGGGCTAAAGAATCTGCGATTACTTTTTCACTCATTGCGCCAGTATTCCACTAAAAATGTCTCGGAAAAACTAAAAGTAGAGTGAAAAATCGATTATGGCTCTACCCGGCAAATTAACTAGCTATTTGCAGTCAAGCGCTCTGCTTGCGGCCTTTGATAAGACTTAAGGCGGTTGTCATTACCAAAACTCCCAAAATTACTGAAAGACTCAGCGCCAAAGAAATTTCTGGGATGGGTACACCAAAGAATTTGTGCCACCCTTGAAAGTGAGAGGCCTCGAAGATCAATTTGAGTCCAATGAAACCTAAAATAATCGCGAGACCTTCGGAGAGATAAATTAGTTTTTTCATTAAACCACCGATAATAAAGTAAAGCTGCCTTAACCCCATTAGCGCAAAAATGTTTGCAGTAACCACAATATATGGATCTTTAGTGAGCCCGAATATCGCTGGAATAGAATCAAATGCGAAAATAACATTTGTAGTGGCAATCGCTGAAAGCGCTATTACAAAGTTGGATGCGCCTTTCTTATGAAGAAACTTAATAAACGGTCCCTCTTCATAATCCTTTTCGGAATCCTCCACAATCAATTTGTAAGCGGTGTAGAGCAAGAACGCACCAAACAAGAAGAAGACCCACGACCAACGATTTACAAGCGCTGATCCAGCTCCAATAAAGATTCCACGAAGAAAGAGTGACATCACAATTCCGATGAGAAGAACTAGCTCTTCTTTCTCTTGACTAACTTTCATTCGGGCTAAAATCAAAATAAATACAAATAAGTTATCCATCGAAAGTGAATATTCAGTAATCCAACCTGCAAAGAATTCACCTTGGGCCTGCGCATTTCCCCAACTGCCCATAGATAAACCAAATACAATGGCAAGCGATACATAAAAAACAGTCCAAGTTGCAGCTGATTTCATGGTTGTGACTTTATGTCGATTGATAATAGCAATCAAAAGATCAATTGCCAGAATTAAGCCAAGAACTAATAGCGTTACTAACCATACTGTTGCGCTCATGGGCGTATCCTATTAAAGTAATAAAATAATTGCACTTCACAAAGCGAAGGAGAGCTTGTGTCCGCACAGATTGAGACCAATATAAAAGTTGAATTTATATCTAGAGACCGAATTAGCGTGCTATTTAGGTTGATATTGGTGGCACCGATCGCGATTTTCTCATCTTCTTTTTCAATCTCAGATGCTACAAATGGCTGGCCCACTGCTTTCTTAGTTCTGCCGGCGTTACTTGCACTAGTTTTTCGTGAGGTATATCCAAGTTATGTGCTTAGTTTTAATAAGGCGCTTCTTGGACTTTCAAATCGAATCGTCGCTTTTGCGCTTTTACTTCAAGATGGGTATCCCTCAATTGAGTCGGATCCCAGAGTTGAAATTACTTTTCCAGAAATTGATGGTGGTAAGAAATTAAATCGGTACTTACCTCTTGTGAAATGGATCTTGGCAATCCCACTTTATTTAGTAGGTGCGGTCTATGCCGTTTATGCATTAGCGCTCACGGTCTTTGCGTGGGTTTCGATATTAATCTCCAACCAATATCCGGAATGGTGCGCAAAAGGTGTGGTTGGAACTATTTCCTATTGGAACCGCGTCGCTGGATACGCCTTCTTGCTCGTAACTGATGAATACCCAAGTTTTAATCTCTGACCAGAAAGCCAGGTCAATCGCAACTAAGATTGTTGAGATCGATCCCGCATTCTCTAACGTAATTGCTAATTCAAAACTTTGTACCATCGGTCGCATTAAATCTGAAGAAACTCCCTTCTATTCCTTAGCTGCTTCGATACTTTCGCAACAACTTTCGACAAAAGCCGCAGATACGATTATTAAGCGAACCACTGAAACAGCAGGCGGAGAGTTAACGCCAAGAAGAGTTGCTAAATTAAGTCAAGAACAGATTCGTGCCTCTGGAGTCTCTGGAGCTAAAACTAGGTCGCTTACCGAACTTAGTAATGTCTTTCTTGATAAGAAATCAGGTGTTCATAAATTACATGAGCTTTCTGATTCTGAAATTTCTGCACTACTTCTTCCATTGTTTGGCATCGGTCGATGGACTATAGAGATGTTCTTGATGTTTCAACTTGGTCGGCTAGATGTTTGGCCGGTTGGAGATTTAGGTGTTAGACGTGGTTGGGAAAAGATTCATAAAGCGAGAGTTGAATTAGAACCAAAAAAATTGGAAAAACTTGGCGATAAATTTGTGGGTTTTCGAAGTCATGTTGCTTGGTATTGCTGGCGTGGCACCGAACTTATTTAGGTTCGAGAATTAACGAAACTGAATTAATGCACCAACGCTGATCTGTTGGCACGTCATAACCTTCGCCTTCAAAAACATGGCCGAGATGGGAGCCACAAGATGCGCATCGTGCCTCAGTTCTAACTCTCGGGAAGAGTGAGCGATCCTCAATCAAGAGAACTGCATCATCTTTAGTGGGTGCGTAAAAAGATGGCCAACCACAGCCCGAGTGAAATTTAGTTTCGCTCCGAAAAAGTTCAGCGTTGCAGGCTTTGCATTTATAAACGCCAACAGTTTCAGAATCAGTATATTCACCAGTAAAAGGGCGTTCAGTTCCGGCCTTACGTAAGACTTCAAATGAGAGCGGATCTAATTTAGCTTTCAATTCCAAATCGTTTAATTGAACTGGAAATGCATCCCCGTTTGGAGCAACAAGTGGTAACTCTTCGTTATTCATGCGCAGCCATCGGAAATTCAATTCCGGTTGAAGAATGACAGTCGTAACCATTCGGGTTTTTTTCTAGGTAACGTTGGTGATACTCCTCGGCAATCCAATACTTATATTCGCCTACTTCTTGAATTTCGGTAACAATTTCACTGATTCCAAACTTCTTTAGTTCGGCTTCATAAATATCTCTAGTGTTTACCGCATCGATCATCTGCTCCGGAGTTGTGGTAAAGATTGCGCTGCGATACTGGGTACCGATATCGCCACCTTGTTTGTTAAGCGAAGTTGGATCATGCATAACCCAAAATTCTTCAAGCAAACGTTTATAAGAAATTGTGTTTGAATCAAACTCAACTTTAACTAATTCTGCATGGCCCGTTTTCCCAGTACAAACTTCTTCATAAGTTGGGTTAGAGGTAGCCCCTCCCATATAACCAACTGATGTATTTGTGACACCATTGAGATTCCAAAATCTACGCTCAGCACCCCAGAAGCAACCCGTTGCAAAATATGCTAAATCAGACATGGCGATATTCTTTCAGGGATTATGAGATAAAGCACTTTAAGCGAATTGCCAGGTGAATGTCCTTGTTTATACAACTTTAACGAGGGATAATAACCATATTGTCGATTCCGGCGATCAGCAGAAAATACATTGGTTTTGGTTCGGCCATGTCGAAAGTCAGGGCAGAGCCAAGGTAAAAGTTAGGAGGAGTAGGAATGGATTGGCGTCATAAATCAGCTTGTCGCGATGAAGATCCAGAACTCTTCTTTCCGATTGGGAATACTGGTCCTGCGTTAGCTCAAATTGAAGAAGCGAAAAAAGTCTGTAATCGCTGCGATGTTAAAGAAGCTTGTTTGGCTTGGGCGTTAGAAAGCGGACAGGATGCTGGCGTATGGGGTGGGCTTTCTGAAGATGAACGCCGTGCTATGAAACGTCGCGCTGCTAGAAACCGCGCTCGACAATTGGAAAATCAGAACCGCTTCTAATTTCTAATCGGAAACGTTACAACTGCTTCAGTTCCTTCAGTAAGCCGCTTAAATTCAATACTTCCATTTAATTCATTTACAGTGAGCGTTTGCACAATTTGCAAACCAAGGTTGGCTTCTTGTTCTGGCTTAAATCCTTCTGCGAGCCCGCTACCGTTATCGATTACGTGAACTCTACAAAGAGTTTCAGTTCGCTCAACTCGCAATTCCAATTTACTACCAACACTTCCTAAACCATGTTCCAGCGCGTTGTGAATTAGTTCGGTTAGAACAAGAGCAAGTGGTGTTGCAACTATCGCAGGAAAACCGCCAAAATTACCAGTTCGTTCGATGGAAATCTCATTGGTGCGAGTACTTAATTCAACCGCATTAGCCATGATTCGATCCATTACTTCATCGAAAGCAACTGTCTCTTGATCGCTTGTAGATAGCGTTTCGTGCACAATCGCGATAGATGCAACTCTGCGCACAGCTTCCTCTAAGGCTGCACTGGCGTTTGGGTCATCAATACGCCGTGATTGCAATCTGAGTAAAGCTGAAACAGTCTGCAAATTATTCTTAACCCGATGATGAATTTCCCGAATGGTTGCATCTTTCGACAGGAGCGCTCTATCTCGTCTCCGTAATTCGGTAACGTTGTGCGCTAACACAATTGCGCCAATTCGGTCGTTAGCTTGAGTTAATGGAATTGAAAGTAAATCAATGGTGCCAGTTTCGCAATCAAATTCTTCTCGGCGTAGCGCTTTTCCGCTCATTGCAACGTGCCAATTCTCTTCACGTGGAATATACCTAATGCTTCCAGTTTGGAGCGAATCCAAAACATCACCCAAATTATGGCCTTCTAAATCACTCGGCCAACCAACTTTATTTAGCGCAGATCTAGCATTTGGACTAGCAAAAATCACGACGCCATTTACATCTAATCTGATTAAGCCATCTCCAACTCGAGGCGCTGACTCTGCTAGATAGACACTTTCTTTAATTGGGAAGTTGCCTTCAGAAACCATTTTATAAATTTTATGAGCAATCTCGCGATAATTTAATTCAAGTTTCGATGGGGTGCGCATTGTTTCAACATTGCGATAGCGCGAAATCACGGCTATGAAATTGCCTTCAAAAAATACTGGAACTGTTTCTTCTTTAACGAGTATCTCGCCTACTTTTTCAGGTTCGGTATCTCGAATAATTTCACCATTAGAAAGCGCTTGATCGATCCGAGGCTTACTCCCCCAGAGAATTTCATTACCAATTACGTTTTGGCTAAATACTGTTGCGGCAGTTGTTGGACGTATATGCGCAATTGCGACGTGACCTTCTGGCCAAGATTTATAATCTTTACGGCGCGGTACCCAGAGTATTAAATCTGCAAAGGAGAGATCAGCTAATAATTGCCATTCAGCTACCAATTCGGATAATCGCAAAATATCAGATTCGCTTAACGCAGTTCGTTGCGTAAGTGCGCTACTGAAAGTTTGCATGGGGAAATCCTAGCGAGAAGATTGAGTCTCAAGATTCTCAATTCGAGCCAACAATTCAGCAAATGACTTTCGAATTGCGCTGCGTGGGGCTACGCCAGAAATCGGCGAACAATTGGTTTGAGCGCGATCAAAAGCGGAATAGTCATAGGGAATTACCAGCCCAGAACCGTGCGGTATCAATGCTTGAAATCTCCGTTCGATTGTGCGGTGTCTTCTAGAAGTTCCAGATTTATTGAGAATATAAAATACCTTGAGGTTCTTCGGTAAGTCAGAACGACTATCAATAAACCGCTCTAACGCACGCATTGAATATTCTTCCGATTTTGCAACATAAATAATGGCACTTAATTTTTCAAACCATTGAGCAAACTCTTGGGCAGATTTTCTTCGATCTATAATGGCATCAGCAAACTTAGGCATGACTCCTAAATCAACATATATTTTAGAATTAATATCTATTAAGTTCTGGAATTTTTCATTGGTGGAACTTAAGTCGGTAAAAAGCGTGAGATTTTCAGTCAAAGGAAATTCGTTTCGCAAACTTTCATCTGATTGACCGAGCAGTAGCGCCAAAGCTGGTGCCGCATTATCGGCATCTATTAGCGCGGTTTGTTGTTGTTGCGCTGCTTCTGCAGCAAGGTTTAGTGATATTGAAGTTCTGCCTGGTGCACCAGCGCTTCCGATTATTCCAATTAACGATCGATACCGAGCTGAATTTTGCAAATAGCTGGTGGGATTGGTGTGAACTAACGGATTACGAAGTGACCTTGAGATCATTTCGTTAAGCGCGTTCAAATCAATATTAATTGAGTTGTTCCCTAAATCAATTATCGAAGTCTCGGCATCGTTCCAGGTTGCAATATCGATTTCTGCTATTCCGGGTAGATCATTGGTGTAAATCACAATCCACCTTGCGCCATCCAGAGATCTATTTCTCAAAAATTCTAATAAATCTTGGCCAGAAATTGCCCGAAAAATTATGTTCTTTCCAGATTCAAATAAGGTGCGAGCTACAAATGCTTCGCGTTCTGGGTTAGCGATCCCAGTAATTACATTGACTGCTGCCTTGAGTGGATTCAAATTAGCCATGTTTAACCAACACGATCCGATGAGTTGGGACCTCAGCCAACATAGATATAACACTTGAATTCGGTAGTGAAAGCACAACACCAACGCTGCCACCTAGATCTTTAGATTTTTGATCGACTGAAACAATCGATACCTCGACTGCAACTAAGCGGGTTGCATCCATCCGACCAGCGTTTTGCATAATTTCATTTGGAAGCGCATAAATATCAACAATAGAACCACGAACCAAATCTGCAGGCAAATCATTTTTTAACACTTCAATTGGGGTTTCTCGGGTATCGATTCCGTATGGTGCATTTGTAAGCGATTCCATGGGAATTAATTCATGAGCACCAAGTTTGCGAACAACTACAGTTCCAATTAGATCTGCTTTTACCGATATGTATCTCCTAGAGTTCTCTGGCAACATAACTCGAATCGGCACCAGATCTGATTGTGCAATTACATCTCCGGGTGCTAATTCACCGTAACTTCCCCAAACTAATACTGTGCGATTAGATTCTCTATTTATTAATGCAGCCGCAATAAATGCTAAAAGAATCATAAAGATTCCAATAATGGTGCGTGAGTTAGTTTTGATCTTTCTTCTGGTTATTAGATTTTCGATTTTTTTCATGGTTGATAAATAACCCATAACTGACATTTTCTAATAAGTTGTCCACAGTCATACTTTTAGCCGAGTAAACCTCAGCTTTTGCCCGATTAACTCTCGGTAGTTTTCGATCAAGATCTCGCCATGACAAATATAGATATCGATAAAATCCAATTCCACGAAGTTAGCTTGGCAGAACCAAATTTCAATTTTGATTCACAACTTTGGTCACATCCCATGCTCGCGCTATTTCAACCACCACCAGAATCAAATGTGAACGTAAATAGTCGGAAGCTTTATTTAGTACCAACAACATTTGGGGATGAGTACGATCCGGATTTTGCGCCGCAACCAAGTTCGCTAGACGAACTGCCAGATATTGAACCTTGGTTAAAAAAATTCGTGGTTACTCTATTAGAAATATGGATCGGACAACGCGCTCCGCAACAACTCTCCCGATGGTGTCATCGCGCTATCTATCAAGAACTTATCCGCAAAATTGGCTCAATTAGTACACTTCCAAAAGTTCGCAAAATTTATCGGAGTCAACCAATCGAGGGCGTGGAAGAAGTAACAGTAACGCTTAGATTTGGTGAGCGAATAAGGTCACTGGTAATTAGATTTGAAGGGGTTGATAAGCGTTGGTTATGCACCGAACTTTTTCTAATCTAATTTCTAGTTTGGCGCTCCATGACATCTTTTATATTTCTTCCCGGATCCACAAGGACATGGTGAGTTTCTAGAAACACTGTTATCCCGGCTTATGGTTCCAGATTCACTTGGCGCTGTATATTTCAATTCTTGAGTTGGTTTATTTTGTTGTAAACCCTTTGCTTCCACGCTATCGGATTCAACGCTTACTTCTACATTGAATAGATAACCAACCATCTCTTCTTTGATTGATTCCATCATCGCAGCGAAAAGTTCGTAACCTTCTTTTTGATACTCAACTAATGGATCACGTTGCGCCATCGCGCGCAAACCAATGCCCTCTTGTAGATAATCCATCTCGTATAGATGCTCTCGCCATTTACGATCTAACACTGAGAGTAAGACTTTTCGTTCCAATTCTCGCATAACTTCGGGGGTTAGAGTTGATTCGCGATTTGTGTATTGGACTCTGGAGTCATCGATAATTTTAGTTAGCAAATATTCATTATCGATTCCAGCGCGGCCACCTATTTCATTTTCAACGTCGGTGACTGTAAATGAAATTGGGTAGAGTGATTTTAAAGCGGTCCATAAAGTATCTAGATCCCAATCTTCGGGGAAGCCCTCACCCGTTGCAGAATTTACATAAGCTGAAATGGTGTCATCGATAAATTCGGAAACTTGTTCATTTATATCGGCACCTTCCAAAACTTCACGGCGCTCCCCGTAAACAACTTCACGTTGGCGGTTCATAACATCGTCATATTTCAATACATTTTTACGCATTTCAAAATTCTGGGACTCGACTTGAGTTTGCGCTGAACGAATGGCGTTTGAAACCATCTTGGATTCGATTGGTTGATCTTCTGGGATACCAGCAGCGGTCAAGAAACGTTCCACCATTGCCGAATTGAAGCGACGCATTAATTCATCTTGTAGCGATAAATAAAAGCGAGATTCACCAGGGTCACCTTGACGGCCAGATCGACCACGTAATTGATTATCAATGCGGCGTGATTCATGGCGCTCAGTACCGAGAACATAAAGTCCGCCAAGTGCTACAACTTCTTCGTGTTCTTTAGCAACTGCAGATTTTTGTTTAGCAATTTCGTTCGGCCATAAATTTTCATATTGATTCGCATTATCTACCGGAGAAATGCCTTGGCGCTGCAATTCAAAATCAGCCATAAATTCAGGGTTACCGCCGAGCATGATGTCAGTTCCACGACCAGCCATATTTGTCGCAACTGTTACAGCGCCAAGGGTTCCGGCGCGTGCAATTACTGCAGCTTCCCGTTCATGTTGTTTTGCGTTTAAAACTTCGTGCGGAATTCCTTTTTTGCGAAGCGTTAGAGAAAGCAATTCAGATTTTTCAACGCTTACTGTTCCTACTAAAACTGGTTGCCCTTTGCGGTGACGCTCTAAGATATCGCTAGCGACTGCTTCAAATTTTGCAGCTTCGGTTTTGTAAACTAAATCTGCTTGATCCAATCGTTGCATGTCGCGATTAGTTGGAATTGGGATTACACCGAGCTTGTAAATCTGTATGAATTCCGAAGCCTCAGTCATCGCGGTTCCAGTCATGCCGGAAATTTTTTCGTAGAGTCGGAAATAATTTTGGAGTGTAATCGTCGCGAGTGTTTGGTTCTCGTCTTTAATCTCAACTTTTTCTTTGGCTTCTAAAGCTTGGTGTAAACCTTCGCTGTAGCGACGTCCCGAAAGCATGCGGCCGGTGTGCTCATCAACAATCAGCAATTCACCATTCATTACAACATAGTCTTTATCTCGCTTAAATAGTTCTTTTGCTCTGATGGCGTTATTTAAATAGCCAATCATTGGGGTGTTTACGGATTCATATAAATTTTCAATTCTTAAGAATTCTTCAACTTTAGTTACGCCTGATTCTAAAATTCCAACGGTTCGCTTTTTCTCATCAACTTCATAATGAGTTTCACGTGAAAGTCGTGTCACGATATTTGCGAATTCGACATACCATTTAGTGGCTTTATCGGCGGGTCCGGAGATAATTAATGGAGTTCGGGCTTCGTCAATAAGAATTGAATCCACTTCGTCAACGATTGCGTAATTATGTTTTCGTTGGACACAATCTTCGAGCGACCACGCCATGTTGTCACGCAAATAATCAAAACCGAATTCGTTATTTGTGCCGTAAGTAATATCTGCGGCGTATTGTTCGCGCCGTTCGCTCGGTGACATCGAAGCAAGAATTACACCAACTTTCAATCCTAAAAATCTATGGATTCGACCCATCCATTCGCTGTCACGCTCTGCTAGGTAATCATTAGTGGTAACAATGTGAACACCAAGTCCAGGCAGGGCATTTAAGTACGCAGGTAGCGTCGCGACCAATGTCTTTCCTTCACCAGTACGCATCTCAGCGATATTTCCGCTATGAAGTGCAGCGCCGCCCATCATCTGAACATCGTAATGTCGTTGCCCTAAAGTCCGCTTTGCAGCTTCGCGGACAACTGCAAATGCTTCTGGAAGTAAATCATCAAGGGTTTCACCATCATTAAAGCGATTGCGGAATTCTTCGGTCTTAGCGCGCAATTGTTCATCGGTTAGTGCCGCTATTACCGTTTCTTCACTATTTATTTGGACAGCAATTTTCTGTAGTCGCTTTAGGGTACGGCCTTCGCCCGCGCGGAGAATCCTGTCAAGTATCGCAACCATTGGCCTATGGTATTCGCATTTGGTGCCGTGACGCACACGCAGCAATCGCACCAATTACTGTGATTTTGCTGGCTGCTAGCGCAGAAATTGCCGATTTCAGCGTTGCTCCGCTAGTTATGACATCGTCCATTAACAAGACAGTGGTATGTAAATTTTTTAATTTAGCTGCAATTCTTGGGTTGACATAAATGGCGGAATCCATATTTTGTGTACGCTCTCGCGCACTTAATCCAGATTGATCTCGCACATTTGATTTTTGAATTAGCAATGGAACCTTAGGAGCGGTTAACAATTTGGAGATTGGGTATTTTGAATTATTGGAAATTTGATGAGAAAGGTTGAATAAATAATCACCACCTCTTCTGCGGTTGGCAGCCTGCGAAGATGGAATAGAAATTAAGAGTGTGGCAGCGGGGATATCTTGTATGCGAACCAATTGTCTAAACGCTGCATTTAAACCCATCAAGATGCAATCTTTCGCGGCCTCTAAATTATCTTCTTTAGCAGATAGAACGATCCGAGACACCCGATCATCATATGGAATCGCAGCCGATACTTTGTGGTTTGAAATTAGAAAATTACGTGATGAGTTTTGCCACTTGAATCTACAGGAGGTGCAAAGTGGAGTATTTGGCTGATCACACATCAAACAATAACTGGGATAAATTAAAGTCCGGATTGAATCTAAAAAAATACGCATTGACGCATTTTCTCAATGAATAGCCCAGCGTTATTTTAAAAAATGATAAGTGGTGAATATCTTTTAGTTGTGGTTATTAGTTGTTTATTATTTAGTTGTTAAGAGTTCAATTGGTTCCGCTTCAATTTTCCAGCCGATTTTGCGCGGTAACGTAAGTATAAATTGAGCGCCTTCGTTTAATTTTCCCCAGGCTTTTAAGGTGCCATCATGTAAGTGGGCATCTTCTTGGGCGATTGAAAGTCCTAAACCAGTTCCACCTCTACTCCGCGCTCGAGCTGGGTCAGCACGCCAGAATCTGTCAAAAACTCGCGGGACTTGGGCCGGGTCGATTCCAATTCCGTAATCACGAATACTCACCGAAAGCGCGGAGCTATTGGATTTAATGGTTACATCTACCGGTTTTTCATTTGCATGATCAATCGCGTTTGTTAGGAGATTCCGCAAAATTCGCTCAATTCGGCGCGCATCTACTGAAACAATTGGGTTAACCAAGTCTTTCTCTAAATTTACAACGACGTTTTTCTCTGCTGAAATTAAAGATAAATCTGTAATGCATCGAGCCACCATTTCGTTTAGATCAATTTCACTTATCTCCATGGCCGCTTCGATAGCGTCAAATCTACTAACTTCCAATAAATCCGCCAGCAACAACTCGAACCGATCTATTTGGGACTGTAATAATTCTGCACTTCTAGAGATGTTTGGTTCAAATTTATCTCGGTAGGCGTAAATCAAGTCAGAAGCCATTCGAATTGTGGTCAGTGGAGTTCTTAATTCGTGTGAAACGTCAGATACAAATCGTTGTTGCACTTTCGATAAGTTTTCCAGCCGTTTAATTTGTTGCTCTATAGCGGTGGCCATCGCATTAAATGAAATTCCAAGTCTAGATATCTCATCACTGCCAACAACTGATATTCTCTTCTCAAGTTTTCCAGCAGTAAATTCTTCCGCAATTTTTGCAGCGTCTCGGACTGGTTCGATTACTTGACGGATAACCAAGTAAGTAATGCCGACGATAAGTAGTAGCAGGATAAAGCCAGCCAAAAATAAATAATTCTTTACTAAGTTAAGCGTATTTACTTGGCTTTCAAAACTAAAAAGAAAATAGATGTCGTAAGGGCCAACTCTAGGAATACTTAATTTATCTCCTACAACAATTCCTGGAACTTTATGTCCATCTGCATATTCAATTATTGATCGTGCCCAAACTGGATCACCGCTATTCAAAAGACGATCTCGCAGTTCCGATGGAATTGATTCATAAGAAACGCGATTAGAAACAGTGTCAATTGCTACCTCTGGATCTAAATTTTTGGCAGACCTAATCAAAATGACTTCACGGCCAGAGTCGGTTGCTCTGATTGCTTTTTTTGCGTTTACAACTTCTTGGGCAATTTTCTTAAGTGCAGCATCTGTAACTCCGCCGCTAGTGAATCTGAATTGAGCGGAATAGACCGCGAGCGTAGATTCCGAGAGAGCTGATTTAATTTTTTCATTGACCACTCCGGTGGAGATTCGATTCAAGAGCGCTGATCCCACTACCCATATGACGATTGTGGTTAAAACTAAGGTTGTACTTAGGACTCGCAAAGTTAAAGAGGTTCGAAAACCTTTATAAATCTTAAACCCACGCACGGCTAGTGGCCTCGGGTTCCAGAAACTCCTGCTTTATAACCTATTCCTCGAACGGTCGTAATAATTGTTGGATTTTCTGGATCATGTTCAACTTTAGCTCGCAACCTTTGGATGTGGACATTTACTAATCGAGTGTCCGTTGAATGTCGATAGCCCCAAACTTCGCTTAGCAAAGCTTCTCTGGTAAATACTCGGCCGGGTTCTATAGCTAACGCTACTAATAAATCAAATTCTAGCCTTGTTAACGGAATCTCTTTTCCGCTGCGAGTAATCGTATGTTCTAAAATATCAATTGCGATATCTGCTAACAATAAAATACCCGAAACTTCGCTAGAAGTTCTACGTAACCGAGTACGGATACGCGCCACTAGTTCAGAGGGTTTGAATGGCTTAACCATGTAATCATCAGCGCCAGCTTCAAGCCCAAGTACTACATCATGTGTATCGCCCTTGGCGGTGAGCATAACGATTGGAACTCTTACCGAAAAAGCTCTTATTTGACGACAAACTTCGATGCCATCAAGACCAGGAAGCATTAGGTCGAGCAAAACTAAATCTGGTGGATTATTTCGAAAAACATCCATAACTTCGTCGCCACGACTAACTAAATCAACTTCAATACCTGCGCCGTTTAAAACGATTCCTAACATTTCGGCAAGGTCTTGATCATCATCAACGACCAATACCGATGTCATTTAGCTACCGTGCTCCCACGAATTCAGATACGAGAATTGTTCTGGAGTTAAAGTATCGATCTCGCCACCCATGCTTTGCAACTTTAATCGTGCCACTTCTTTATCAATTTCGGTAGGCACGTTATGCACGCCTGCAGTTAGGGAGCTTGCAGCCTTAACTAGCCATTCCGCAGTAAGTGCTTGATCGGAGAATGACATATCCATTACTGCGGCAGGGTGACCTTCAGCAGCGCCGAGATTTACTAATCGACCTTCTGCAACCAAAAGAATTCTACGATCATCAGATAGAACGTATTCATCGGTTTGGTGTCGGATTTTCTTGTTTTTCTGCTTTGCGAATTTTTCTAACCAAGCGACATCGATTTCAATATCAAAGTGACCTGAGTTAGCAAGAATTGCGCCATCTTTCATCATCGAGAAATGTTCGGATCTAAGTACATCTCGGTTTCCCGTGACAGTGATGAAAACATCGCCAATTTTTGCGGCTTCGTACATCGGCATTACGCGATAGCCCTGCATCATTGCATCAAGTGCTTTTGTTGGGTCAATTTCAGTTACAACTACATCAGCGCCCATACCCTTGGCGCGCTCTGCAACACCTTTGCCACAGTATCCAAAACCAGCAACAACGAGGATTTTTCCAGCAAGCAAAGTATTGGTCGCACGGAAAATTGCATCAAGTGTTGATTGCCCGGTGCCGTATCGATTATCAAACATATGTTTGGTGTCGGTGTCATTTACCGCAATCATTGGGAAAGTTAGCGCGCCATCTTTTGCCATTTGGTGCAATCGGATCACGCCAGTTGTGGTCTCTTCGCAACCGCCAACAATTGTGCCAAGCAATTCTTTACGAGTTGTGTGCAAAGTATTTACTAAGTCGCAACCATCATCAAAAACTTGGTGTGGTTCGATAT
>JABMMO010000048.1 GCA_013205455.1 Actinomycetota bacterium | reverse complement strand
TCAAATAAAGATGCTGGCGTGTGAATCGCAAATAGAGTAAGGGTTTGATAGCCCGCTTTATTTAAATCATCGCTAAGAATGCTGTTATCCGTAAGAGTGTGGCAATACATCTCTGCTGGAATAATATTTGGAATTTTTCCGGATTCAGCTTCTTGAAAAGCTTTTTCAAACTGAGTGTAGCTCTCATCGATGTGGAAAGTTCCAGCAAATGCTGCCTTTGGGTCAGCACCGCTCTTTAGCCTTGGTAGTTTCTTCAGCAACATATTGATTTTTAATTGTGAACCTTTTGTATATTTAGGTGGCGTAGCACCGCGAATCTCTGCTAATACTTGCGGTGCACAGTTCGCTGCAATAAATTCGGTTGCGATTATTTCCTTGTTATTTACTTCAACTGTTTTAAGCGAACCTTCATTACCAATTTTTGTGACTTTAGAATCAGTGCGGATTTCAACGCCTAATTCCAGCGCTCTTGCAGTTAATTTCTTAACTAGAGCTCCCATGCCACCGCGCGGTACTTTCCATTCTCCGGTGCCATTACCGATTAAATGATAAAGAAAACAGATGTTAGCCATCAAATTATCGGCTGGGGTAAATGTTCCAATCAGGGCATCAGTCAAGACCACGCCTCTTACTAAGTCATCGTTAAATTCACGGCGAATCACCTCACCAAGTGGTCGTTCGATAAAGTTGTTCCAAGCTTGCGATAACCCGTTATCGATGGCTAACTGCTTCATCTCTGCTCGCGTTAAGAGCGGTGAAAGCATCGTAGGTGCAATTACTTGGGCTAATTTAAAGAGCTCATTATAAAAAGTATCCCATTTTTCATACTCTGCATTACTTCCAGTTAAATCAAAAAATGAATCTTTGCTTTCGTTATCTAGCTCTCTATTTACTAGCAATCCAATATCTTTAGCGCTTCGGGTTGTTGGCGTAAACGAAGAAACTTTTCGACTTATAGTTTCAAAATCTATAGCTAGATCTTTAAGGATTTGGTCTGGCAGTAAAGATACTAAGTATGAGTATCTCGAAAGATTGGCATCAAAATCTGGAAATGCTCGGACGCTGGTTGATGCGCCACCCAATTCAGATTTCGCTTCTAGAATCAAGGTTTTCTTATTAGATAGGGCTAAGTAGCAGGCTGCAACGAGTCCGTTATGACCGCCTCCGATAATTACAACGTCAAATTTCTCGTTCACCGCGAAAGGTTATACCGTAGGGGCTTGGTAAGTATAGAAATCTGAAAATATATAAGTGGGAGTAGAACAATGGCCGATTCGAGTTTCGATGTAGTTTCAAAAGTAGATCGCATGGAGCTTGATAATGCGCTAAACCAAGCTTCGCGTGAAATTGCTACCCGATTTGATTTTAAAAACACCGGTAGCAAGATTGAGATGTCGGGTGAGAAAATATTGGTGGAATCCGAGACCGAAGAACGAGCCAAAGCTGCGCTAGATGTGTTGAAGGAAAAGATGGTGAAGCGAACTGTTTCGTTAAAGTATTTGGATACTGCCGAACCAATGCTTAGTGGCAAGGTTTATCGAATTTTCTCCGCAATTAAAGAGGGCATATCTCAGGAAAATGCTAAGAAGATTGCAAAATTACTTAAAGATGAAGGATCTAAGAACTTAAAAACTCAAATCCAGGGCGATGAATTGCGAGTTTCTAGCAAGAGTAAAGATGACTTGCAGGAAGCTATCGCTATGATTAAAAATGCATCGCTCGATTTCGCTGTGCAATTTCAGAATTTCAGATAACCCCATTGACTCGAAATAAAGCTGGTTTATTACTTGGATTAGGGGCATACTTTTTATGGGGAATGTTGCCGTTCTATTGGAAAGCACTTAACGATGCTTCGCCTAGTGAGATTTTGGCGCACCGTGGCATTTGGTCACTAGTAATTTGCCTATCTGCGCTTAAGTTTCGGAAAGAACTTGGAAATGGGTTCGCGCTTTTAAAAAATAAGCGCAGTGCAGCAATTTTGTTAGCGACTTCTGGGTTTCTCACCATCAATTGGTTTGTCTATATTTGGTCGGTCTCAGTTGACCGCGTGGTTGAGTCGGCGCTCGGCTATTACATCACGCCGTTAATCACTGTGACATTTGGCGTCACTTTTCTAAATGAAAAACTAAGAAAAGCTCAGAAAATTGCGGTTGGATTGGCTGCGGTTGGCGTAGTTATTCTCACTGTTGGGTATGGGTCTTTTCCATGGATCGCACTTTCGCTAGCAGTTACTTGGGGTTCTTATAGTTTGTTAAAAAAGACGCTAAATGCTGGTGCTCTGGAAGCGCTTTCGGTTGAAACTCTATTTGCCTTAATTCCTAATGCTGGATACATAATTTATCTACAACAAAAAGGTGTGGGGCAATTTGGTCACAGTTTCCCTAATACATTACTTCTAATCGGGGCTGGTTTTGCCACGATTGCACCGTTATTAATGTTCAATGGCGCAACGCTTAGGCTGCCACTTACAACAGTTGGATTACTGCAATACATAACCCCAACTATCATGTTCTTTATCGGAATTTTAGTAAATCACGAAGATATGGTCGCTACTAAATTATTTGGTTTTGTTTTTATTTGGGTTGCACTAATATTTCTCGGAACTGATCTCGTCAAATCAAACCGATCGATTGACAATAGCGGAGCATAGATTTTCTAAAGCGGTTCGTGCTGGACTTATTGGTAATACCTCTAATAATTTTTTAGCGTTATTTGCAACTTCATGCAATTGCACTTTTGATTCCAATAGCGCCGGATGAGCACGCAATTTCAAAATAACTTCCGCTACCGTTTTCTCGTCATGAATTGGTTTGGCGAGTAGAGCTTTTAGTTCAGAATCTTTAGGATCGTTCGATTGCATAACCCGAATTGTGACGAGGGTTGGAATCCCTTCTTTTAGATCGGTTCCAGGCGTCTTTCCTGATTGATTTGAATCACTTGCGATATCAATTACATCATCGGCTAATTGAAAAGCTACGCCAATTTTCTCGCCGAACTCAGTAACGATTTCTATCACTTCCTTTGATGCGCCCGAAAGCATGGCGCCAAAACGCGCGCTAGCCGAGATTAGCGATCCAGTTTTATCAGCAACTACGCGGAGATAGTGGCTCAATGGATCCTCGCCATTTTTCGGACCTTGGGTTTCCAAGATCTGTCCAATAACAAGACGCTCGAAGGTTATCGCTTGCAATCTAACTGCTTCAGGACCCACTTCGGAGAGCAGATTTGAAGTCTTTGCGAATAGATAATCGCCGGTAAGAATTGCAACACTATTTCCCCAACGGTTGTTTGCGCTTTCTACTCCCCGACGCAGTGGCGCTTCATCCATCACATCATCGTGATACAAAGTTCCAAGATGAGTCAGTTCGCAAGCAGTTGCAGCTTTAATTACATTATAATTCATTTTTCCTAAGTGCCCGGTAATTAAAGCAAGTAAAGGTCTAAGTCGCTTACCGCCAGCTTCAACTAAGTGGCGTGAAGTTTCAATTACAAATGGGTAATCCCCTTGAATACGAAGTTTGAGCAATTCCTCAACTTTATTAAGTTGGTCAACCAATTCGCTCTCGAAAGTAGGATCAAGATTTGGTATTCCGGTTGCGCTTATTTGAGACATCTAAATTGATTCGTTAGCGAATGAAGATTGCAAGAGTGTTGATGAAATTAAGCACTGGAGTTGGATAAACCCCAAGTACTAAAGTCACTGCGCCAGAAACCCAAATTGCAATTGAGGTAAGTGGCGATGGGATTACTACAGTTAGCGAATCTTTATTATCTTCAGCAAAATACATCATCACTATTACGCGGATGTAAAAGAATGCTGCGATTGCACTAGAAAGGACGCCGACTACAACTACTCCAATATTTCCAGATTCATAAGCTGCAGTGAAGATTGCGAACTTTCCAATAAAACCACTTGTAAGTGGAATTCCAGCAAATGCTAGTAAGAAAAATGAAAATAACGCCGCAATTTTTGGAGAGCGTCGACCGAGGCCAGCCCAACGATTTAGATCGGTAATTTCACCCGATGAATCCCGCACTAAAGTGATAACTCCGAAAGCGCCAATCGTGATGAAACCGTAAGCAAGTAGGTAGTAAAGCGTGGCTGCTAATCCAGCTCGGTTAAGCGCAATAACACCGGTCAACAAGAACCCAGCATGAGCGATTGATGAATAGGCCAACATCCGCTTGATATCGCGTTGGGTAATAGCAACTATCGATCCAACCAGCATTGTTAAAATCGCAATTACGGTAAGGATTGGCCGCCAATTCCAGACTGCATCACCGAAGGTTACGTAGAAAATTCGAAGCAGTGCGCCAAAAGCTGCGACCTTGGTTGCGGCTGCCATGAAACCAGTAATTGGGGTTGGTGCGCCTTGATAAACATCGGGAGTCCATGCATGGAATGGGACTGCACCAACTTTGAAAAGTAATCCAATTGAAACAAAAAGTAATCCAATTAATAAGAATACGTTATTCGCAGTGCCACCGATTACTGCTGCGTGGATTCCGGCCAGCGTAACTGAGTAAGAGAAACCGTATAAAAATGCGGCACCAAATAAGAAAAATGCTGATGAGTAAGCGCCAAGTAAGAAATACTTTAGAGCAGCTTCTTGCGAAAATAAGCGACGTCGACGCGAGAGTCCAGCCATGAGATATAGCGGTAGCGATAAAACTTCTAAAGCTACGAAAAGCGTGATCAAATCACTAGCAGCCGGAAAGAGCATCATTCCAGCTACTGCAAATAAGGTTAAAGGGAAAACTTCAGTTTGTTGGCGGCCGGTTTGTACTGCACTTTTCTCTTCTTCTGATCCTGGCACCGCAGATGCTTGCGCCGTGAAATGATCAACGTCGCCGATAATCATTACCGCAAAGAATGCAATTAAAAGAATTGTTCCTTGCATGAAAATTGCTGGGCCATCAATCATGACTGAGTTAAATGCAGCTTTAGCTGAAGTTAAATTACGAATTCTTAGCAACGAAATAAATGATACAAAAATTGTAAAGAGCGCAATTAAGAGTTGGATGGTTGCGCGACGTTTAGCTGCGACAAAAGCCTCTACTAAAACTCCAATAACAGCACCGCCTAGCACGATCATTATTGGTGCCAGGAATGAATATTGCAGAATCAGGGAATCAGTCATGGCTACTTCCCTCCCGCTGCCGGAACTGGATCGCTAAATCCAGCCGCAGTTAGAGTTGCAATGGAAGCTGGATTTATGACATCCAATAATGGCTTCGGATAGAAACCTAAGAAAATAATTACTGCGATAACTGGTGCAATCGCAATTCGCTCACGTCTAGTTATATCGGGCAAGTTTTCATTACCTGGAGTAATTGGACCATGAAGCGCTTTTTGTACTGGAATTAAAATATATAGCGCAGCAAGCACAATTCCGAGCGTTCCAATTACTGCTGCAACCGGATAACGAGTATATGTTCCAACAAGCACTAAGAACTCGCTAACGAAGCTAGAAAGACCAGGTAGCGCCAAGCTGGAAAGCCCTGCAATAAAGAATGTCCAAGCAAGTACTGGCGTAACGCGTTGTAAGCCACCAAAATCTGCAATTGTGGAAGAGCCGCGTCGCGCAGAGATCCACCCAGCTACTAAAAAGAGTGCAGCAGTGGAGAATCCATGGTTCACCATATAAAGCGTGGCACCGGAATGACCTTGGGTGGTCATCGCAAAAATTCCCATTGTGATAAAACCAAAGTGAGAAATCGAAGTAAATGCGATTAAGCCTTTAATATCTTTCTGACCAATGGCCAAGAAAGCGCCATAGAGAATTGAGATTAGCGCCAGAGCAATAATTACTGGAGTAAAAGTTTTCGATGATTCCGGGAAAAGCTTGATGCAATAACGAATCATTCCGAAAGTTCCAACTTTATCCAGTACGCCCAACAAGAGAACTGATGTTCCTGGCGTTGCAGATTTTGCGGCATCCGGCAACCAAGTGTGCAGCGGCCATAGCGGCGCTTTAATTGCAAACGCGATAAAGAATCCTAGGAATAAGAAGTTTTGGGTTGTGGAATCGATCGTTAATTGTGAAAGTTTTTCAATATCAAAAGTATGTCCGCCTTGATTGCCAGAAATCACATAAATGCCAATGATGGCTGCGAGCATTAAAAGCCCGCCAAATAAGCTGTATAGCAAGAACTTAACCGCAGCTGCAGCACGTTCGCCAACGCCGTAGCCACCGATTAAGAAGTAAACCGGAATCAACATGGCTTCAAAGAAAACGTAGAAGAGGAAGACATCGGTAGCTGCGAAAACACCAATCATCATGGTTTCTAGAATCAGAATCAGAACATAGAAACTCTTACTTCCCCAACGTCCACCTTCAGATTCGTGCCAGCCGGCAACAATCACGATTGGGACCAAAATGACCGACATTAGAATTAAAACTAGCGCGATCCCGTCTATGCCCAGGCTGTAATTAATTCCAAATGATGGAATCCAAGAATAATTCTCAACAAACTGGAAACCAGGGCGATCAATTTCAAAACGAAGCGCAATTAATAAACCTAAGAGAGCTACCACAATCGAAGTGAGAAGCGCAACCCATTTTGCATAATTGGATTTGTTCTTTGGCAAAGTTGAAATTAATATCGCACCAAGAAGTGGTAGCAACATTAGCGAAGTTAAATATTTCATAGCGTTACCACCCAGATAGTTGCGAGTAGCGCAAATGCGCCTAGTAGAATTAATAGCGCATAGCTACGGACAAAACCGGTTTGGGTCTTTCGAATTCCTTTTGAACTTCCAATCACTGCTGCACCAACGGTTCTAACTGCACCATCGATAGCTTTTTCATCGGTTGCTACTAGGAATTTAGTTAGCGCTTGACCGGGACGCATTAATACCAATTCGTTAAAGTCATCTTGTAACAAATCACGACGAGCTATCTTGGTAAAGAATCTGACATTGGTAGGTGCTACACGAGGAACTTCGCTTCGATATTTAACTATTGCAATTGCAACACCAATTACCACGGCAACTAGCGCCATTGAAGTAACTACTACTGGTTGGAATCGTTCGACATGTTCGGCGTGATCTGCTTCATGGCTATTTACAACTGGAGCTAGCCAAGAAACAAAGCGATTTCCGCTGGAAAGTAGGAATCCGGAAGCAACTGATCCGATTGCCAGGATTGCCATTGGTCCCCACATTAAGAATGGCGATTCATGTGGATGGGCTTTTTCATCCCAACGCTTTGCGCCAGTGAAAGTAAGAATAATTACGCGAGTCATATAGAAAGCGGTGACAAGTGCGCCAAGTAGAGCAGCGCTGCCAATTAATAAACCTTTAATTCCTTCGGCGTTAAACGCCGTTTCAATAATTTTATCTTTGGAATAAAAACCAGCAAATGGTGGAACTCCGATGATTGCAAGGTAACCCAACCCGAAAGTAATTGCGGTAATTGGCATAAATTTTCCAAGGCCACCATATTTGCGCATGTTTACTTCATCATCCATGCCGTGCATTACCGACCCTGCTCCTAAGAACATACCGGCTTTGAAGAATCCATGAGTTAGAAGGTGCATGATTGCAAACGCATAACCAACAGGTCCAAGCCCAGTCGCAAGAATCATGTATCCGATTTGCGACATGGTTGAAGCAGCAAGTGCTTTCTTAATGTCATCTTTGGCAGTACCGATTAACGCACCAAACATCAACGTGATTACGCCGACAATTACTACACATAGTTGTGCAGTTGGGGCGTTATCGAAAATAAAATTTGAACGAGTAATTAAGTAAACGCCAGCAGTCACCATTGTCGCAGCATGGATTAACGCTGAAACTGGGGTTGGGCCCGCCATCGCATCCCCGAGCCATGATTGCAATGGGAATTGT
>JABMMO010000047.1 GCA_013205455.1 Actinomycetota bacterium | reverse complement strand
GTTGCGCCAAGTTCAGCAAGTCCCTTCAAATGAAAATCCAAGCCGCGCGATCCGATTGCGTCGCCACCAGGCAGCGCAACTTCTGCTTCACCAAGGCGCGCAACTAACGGCCCCAAAACATTTATGGATGCGCGCATTTTTCGCACTAAATCATAATCAGCACGGTGTCCTAGTTTTTCTGGAACTTCGATTGTGATTAAACTATTTTTTTCATCATGTACTACTTTGCAACCTAATCGCGATAACAACTCAGACATAATTTCAACATCAGCAATTTTTGGAACATTTCTAATCGTGGTTTTGCCTACGGCCAGTAGCGATGCCGCCATTAATTTCAAAACTGAGTTCTTTGCACCAGTTACCGAAACTTCGCCCTTTAGAGAAGCGCCGCCGACGACTTTGAAGCGATCGAGCATGGCGGGCCTCCCCAAATTAATCAATCGGCGCTTCTAATTGGCTACATCGTAATGGCTCTATTAGGCTCATACTATGGTTCATTTGACGCGGATATATACAAAAACTGGTGATGATGGCACAACTTCGTTAGGCGATATGAGCCGCACGTCAAAAAACGATCCTCGATTAGAAGCTTATGCAACGGTCGATGAAGCAAATTCTTACATCGGTGTTGTCCTAACTGTTGAAACCTTAAATAGTGATGTGCGCAAACTATTGGTACGTATCCAAAACGATTTATTTGATGTTGGTGCTGACCTTTGTACCCCAGTTATTGATGCGCCAGCCCACGAACCCCTCCGAGTTTTAGAAAGCCAGATTTCTTATTTAGAAGAGCAGATTGATAAATATAATGCTGAATTAGAACCGCTCCGTTCTTTTGTTTTACCTTCCGGAACTCCCGCATCCTCACATTTGCATGTGGCTAGAACTATTACTCGTAGAGCCGAACGATGTACTTGGCATGCTATCCATGGGTTTGGTACTGGGGTAAATCCATTAACCGCAAAGTATTTGAACCGACTTTCAGATTTATTATTCGTATTAGCGCGCCATGAAAATAAAATACATGGCGATGAACTCTGGGTTCCTGGAGCTAATCGCTAATTCTTTATTCGTGCCGAATCTGGTGCGTAACTATTTGATGGATATGGAATTATGGATGCGCCACGTTGGCACATAAGCCTAATTCCGCTTATGTAAACCCCCGAAATCAGTGGTTCCTTGCTAATCAAAAGAATAGTTTTTTGCTCTTGTGAATAAGTTGATTTTGCAATGGTTTTGGTCGAGCCATATCGGACGGTAGCCGTATCGACATCAGATGTGGGTCCATAAACAACTGACTGAATTTCCCACCATTGGCAAGCTTTTTCGGCGGCAACTATTACAGCACCACAAGCATATTTCTTACAAAGTTTTACGTCAGAAGCTAGCGTGGTTTTAGCGGAGAGCACGCCAATCAATTCTTTTCCGGTTGGAATTTTTGCATACACCCCATCTTTAGCAACAAATCCAACTGGTGGCCATTTTGGAGTTGGCGATGGGATTGGTTTAGCACTCGCTTTTGCAGCTGGTTTTAAGGATGCGTCGCTAGCCAAAGGTGTGCCAAATCCAAGAATTAGCACCACCGAAAGTAGAAGAGTTAAGCGCTGTTTCATTCCTTCGTCCACTTAAAAGTTTTGAGCGAGATGAAAACTCCAGCAATTAACCAAGCGATCAAAATAATGGCAATTTTATTTATTTCCCAAGATTTAGCAGCTTCTTGAGTGGCGAAACTATCGGGCAAGAAGACTGAACGCATTCCTTGGGTTAACCATTTGAGTGGAAATATCGCTGCAAAATGTTGCATCCATGATGGCAAGGTAGTGAAGATAAAGAAAACTCCACTAAAGAATTGGAGCACGATTACAACTGGTGAAACTACTGCAGAAGCGCCTCTGCCAGATTTTGGCACAACTGAAAATGCAATTCCAAGAAGAGCTGAAGAGGCAGTTCCCAAGATAATTAACCAAGTAAAAGTAAGCCACTTAATTGGCTGGGTTGGAAGTTCAAGCCCAAAGAAAATTGTGCCAAAGAAAAGTAAAAGTACTAATTGCAAGAACATTGAGTAAAGAACTTGAATTCCTTTGCCGATGAAATATGCAGTAGCTGGCATTGGCGTACCGCGTAATCGCTTTAGCGTTCCTAAATCTCGCTCCATTGGAATTGAAATTGCAATTTGTTGGAATCCGGAATTTACTAAGC
>JABMMO010000046.1 GCA_013205455.1 Actinomycetota bacterium | reverse complement strand
GTCCTTCAGAAGCATCGACTAAAAGTGCAACGCCATCTACCATTTCCAAGCCGCGCTCTACTTCGCCACCAAAATCTGCGTGGCCAGGTGTATCAATAATGTTAACGATGGAATCGCCGCGTTTTACCGCAGTATTCTTGGCAAGAATTGTGATTCCCTTTTCGCGTTCTAAATCCATGGAATCCATGACGCGCTCTTTACCTTCAGACTGTTCCTTGTAAGCAGCGAATGCACCGGATTGCCATAACATGGCATCAACGAGCGTGGTCTTGCCATGGTCAACGTGGGCGATAATCGCCAAGCTCCGTAAGTTTTCGCGGTGCTTAATTGGTAGACCTTCTAAATGCGCTTGCTTCTTTGTTTTAGACATTGAATCGGAACTCCACTACATCGCCATCGGACATTATGTAATCCTTACCTTCCATACGAACTTTTCCTTTTGCTTTTGCTTCAACCATTGAACCTGCGGCTACTAGGTCCTCAAATGAAACAACTTCGGCTTTGATAAAGCCTTTTTGGAAATCCGTATGAATCACACCTGCCGCAACTGGAGCAGTATCACCTTTGTGAATTGTCCACGCACGGGCTTCTTTAGGGCCCGCAGTGAGATATGTCTGCAACCCAAGAGTTACGAAACCAACACGGGCAAGAGTACTCAAGCCAGGTTCATCGAGTCCAATTGACTGCAAAAGTTCGAGCGCTTCAGCGTCATCTAATTCGCTTAACTCCATTTCAGTCTTAGCATCAAGAAAAATCGCTTCTGCTGGCGCAACTAAAGCGGACATTTTCTTCCGCAGCTCATCATCAGCTAATTCGGCAGCATCAACGTTAAATACATATAAGAATGGTTTCGCAGTTAAAAGTCCTAACTCTGAAATCAGCGATAAATCAATGCCCGATCCGTGGAGAACTTTTCCATCGCCGAGAATTTTTTCAGCAGCTTTCGTTGCCTCCAAAACTGCTACCCGATCTTTTTGAATACGTGCTTCTTTTTCAAGTCTAGGAATTGCTTTTTCAATTGTCTGCAAATCGGCGAGCGCTAATTCCGTATTGATAGTTTCGATATCACTTGCTGGATCGACTTTGCCATCTACGTGCACGACATCGCCATCGCTAAAAACTCGGATTACTTGGCAGATCGCATCGGTTTCGCGGATGTTGGCGAGAAATTTATTACCAAGGCCAGCACCTTCAGATGCGCCTTTCACAATTCCCGCAATATCAACGAATGAAACGGCAGCGGGTAATATTTTTTCAGAGCTGAAAATATTCGCCAAAACTGCGAGCCGCGGATCGGGTACGCCAACTACACCAACGTTTGGCTCAATCGTGGCAAAGGGATAGTTCGCAGCCAGCACATTGTTCTTGGTGAGCGCATTAAAAAGGGTCGACTTACCGACGTTCGGCAGCCCAACGATCCCGATTGAAAGACTCACCTGAATTACTCCTATTAATATTTGCGGCTCAGCATGGTTCTAATTTGAACCCAGGGGTAGAGCCTACGCGTGATTGTCGGTGCTTCCTGCCACGATAGGCGCATGAACAGTGCGATATTCCTCATCATCGGCTTACTTATTGGGTTAGCCATTGGCGCTGCTGGCGGCCTTGCGATTTCACGCGCTAATTCCAAAGGTGCAACAACAGCCTTACAAGATCAGATAGCTGCGATGCAAAGTAATCAGAACGATTCAACGCGACTAACTACTGAACTTGATGCGATGAAAAAGAGCGTTGAAACTTTAGCTAACCAAGCCCTCGATGCCGATCGTCGTCGCTCTACCGCGGAATCAGATTTAAAGAGCCAAATTAAAAATATGGGCGATGCCAATAAGTTATTGCTTGATGAAACCACAAAAATTGCCGGCGCACTCTCCAATACCCAGACTCGCGGAAAGTTTGGCGAAGCGCAATTAGAACTACTTTTAGAGATGGCGGGCTTGCGCGAAGGAATTGAATTCGAGCGACAGAAATCGGTAGCCGGAAGTGGATCTGCCGGCATTCCAGATGTCACTATCAAGATGCCTGGTGGCAGCGTGCTCTTTATCGATTCGAAATTTCCATTTGATCGCTTCTTAGATGCTTTCAATACTGAAGTTATGGCAGAGCGCGAAACTTTGTTGCAAGAACATACCGATGATTTATTGAAGCACGTTACGGCGCTAGCAAAGCGGGATTACCATAAACATGAAGCTTCGCCAGATTTTGTCGTACTCTTTGCGCCTTTTGAAACCATCTTAAGTGAAGCGCTCCG
>JABMMO010000045.1 GCA_013205455.1 Actinomycetota bacterium | reverse complement strand
GCTCGTGCACTTGGTGCGAGTAGGTGGCATCTGGTATTTAGAGAGATTCTGCCAAATCTATGGGCGCCAATACTGGTAACAGTCGCGCTAAACATTCCTACCTTTATTACAACAGAGGCGGCGTTAACCTTCCTTGGCGCTGGAGTTATCGAACCAACTTCCGACTGGGGCGCGATGCTTTTAGCCTCAGTTCCGTTCTATCGGGTGGATCCGATGTATACCTTTATCCCGGGATTTGCGCTCTTTATTTTGGTGCTTGCATTCAATCTATTAGGGGATAGCGTAAGAGATGCCCTAGACCCAAAGAGTTCCCGATGATGCTAACCATTATCGGGAGTTATAAAAAATCCATGGATAAATACAACTCGAGAGAAGGCAAAGCATGAGCCTAAGAAATAAATTCTTAGCATCGGTAGGTGCGCTAGCTTTAGGAGCAACCGCGATGTCAATGGCACCAACTGCGCAAGCAGCGACGCCAGCGTCTTGGAGTGGACCAGCACCAGCTGTTAAAGGTGCGGTAACCGGCGGAACTCTAACTATTCTGAACCAAGGAGATTTCGAGCATATTGATCCAGCTCGTAACTATGTTGGTGGAACTTTAGATTTCTATCGATTCTTCATCCGCACCCTTACGCAATACCGCACTATTAACGGTAAAACTGAATTAGTGCCAGATGTTGCAGCAGATTTAGGAACCACAAAAGATAATGGTAAAACTTGGACTTTTAAACTTCGCCCAAATTTGAAGTACGAAGATGGTTCCAAAATTACTTGTCAAGATCTTAAGTATGGAACTATGCGTTCATACAACGACGATATCCTTGATGGCGGCACAACTTACGCTGAAGATTTCTTGCAAAATGAAACTGGGTTCAAAGGCCCTTATACCGATCCAACTGGAGATCTAACTTCCATTACTTGCTCGCCTAAAGGTGACGCAATTACTTACAAGTTAGCGTATGCAGTTCCATATTTTGCATATGTAACAACTTTCGGTTCGTTTTCACCAGTGCCAAAAGCCAAAGATACAAAGCAAAATTACGATTTGCGCCCAGTATCTTCTGGTCCATATAAAATCGAATCTTATAATCGTGGCAAGAACATGACTTTGATCCGCAATAAAAATTGGGATCCAAAGAGTGATCCGCTTCGCTGGAATTACCCAGATAAGATTGTGGTCAAGTTCGGATACGAACAGAACGCTCTAGAGAACATGCTCTTCTCCGATAGCGGCGAAGCCAAGCGAGCAATGTCACTTGATACCCAAATGGTGACAAACCTTGCGGAAGCAATGACCTATAGCCCGATCTTCAAGGATCGACTTTATGCATTTGACTCGCCATATGCTCGTTATTTAGCGATCAACATGGATACGGTCAAAGATGTAAACGTACGTAAAGCAATTCAATGTGCTGTTAATTTAGAGACTGTATTACTAGCAGCTGGTGGAACTTATGCGGGTGCATACAGCAACTCATTGATTCCAACTTCATTGAAAAATGCCTATCGTAATTTCAATGTTTGCGGCCGAGATGTCCATAAGAGTCCAGAAGGCCAGACAGATGCCGCAAAGGCGCTGCTTGCTAAATCACCAAACGCAAAGAAGGATCTAATCTTGGCTTATCGCGATAAAGGTACAGAGCCTGCTCGCGCAGCTGCAGTGCAACAAGCGTTACTAGCAGCTGGATTTAAAGTCACGATGATGAAACTTGATCGCGCTGGTTACTACACCAGAATCGGACAACGCGATGTTGGCGTTGTGCAACCTGATGTGATTCAAACTTCTTGGGGATTTGACTGGGCTGCAGCATCTGGAATTGTTCCGGCGTTGCTAGATGGTCGCACTATGTCTCCAACAGATTCACACTCTAACTACTCGCGTCAGAATGAACCATCAATGCAGTCGCTCTTCGAAAAAGCGGACATGATTACTGATGCTCTGAAATCCGATAAAGCGCTAGGTGATTTAGAACAGAAAATAATTGTTGATTTTGCGGGAATTGTACCCATGTACATCGAAGCATCAACCTTTATGACTGGTTCTAAACTTGGTGGCGTTCAAGCAGATGGTGGCTATGGAACGCTCAGCCCACTAGCTGCATTCGTTCGAAAGTAATAAATTAAGTAAACAATTGAGTTACCCGATATCTAAATAGGTATCGGGTAACTCTTTGTTAGGGAGAAAAAATGCTGACTTATCTAGTTCGCCGACTAATCGGTGGCGCAACTGTGATGGTTTTTGTCAGCATTTTCGTTTTTGGTCTTTTCTTTGTCTTGCCGGCGGACCCAGCTCGGCTAGCTTGTGGCAAGAGTTGCACCCCCGAGTTGATGGCTGAAATCCGACATGCGTTAGAACTCGATATTCCACTTCCAGAGCAGTATTTTAGATTTGTTAAAGGAATAGTTTCAGGTCGCACCTATTTAGCTGGTAGCGAAGCACAACTTGATTGCGCGGCACCTTGTCTTGGTTATTCATATCAAACTGATCAACCGGTTACGTTTTTATTGAAAGATCGTGCACCGGCGACTTTATCAATTGCATTTGGTGCATCAATCCTTTGGCTACTTATTGGCCTATCAAGTGGAATCGTCTCAGCGCTACGACGGGCTACTTGGATAGATAAATTTTCACAAGGCACGGCGCTGGCTGGCGCATCACTACAAATATATTTTGTTGGTTTAGTTCTGCAATTTATTTTGGTTGATAAGTTGGGTTGGCTATCTTCACCTGGCTACGTCTCACCTAATGACTACCCAATGGAATGGGCACAGGGAATGATTTTGCCCTGGATAACTTTGGGGTTTCTTCTTTCAGCAATTTACGCACGACTTACTCGTGCCGGGATGATCGAAGTTATGAGCGAAGATTACATTCGGACTGCGCGCGCTAAAGGACTATCTAGCCGCAGAGTCAATTTCAAACACGTTTTGCGGGCTGCCATTACTCCCATCATTACAGTATTCGGGTTGGATTTAGGCGCACTTTTAGGCGGTGCAGTTATCACTGAATATGTTTTTAATATTCCCGGTTTAGGTAAATTAGCAACTGAGGCGGTTAGCAATGTTGATTTGCCAGTAATTGTTGGAACAGTAATAGTAGCCGCTGTATTTATTGTGATTGCCAACATCGTGGTTGATTTGGTTTACATGATTTTAGATCCAAAGGTTCGGCTCGCATGACCGCAATTTTACAAGTTAAAGATTTGAAAGTTCATTTCCAAACCGATGATGGTTTAGTTAAAGCAGTGGATGGCGTTTCCTTTGAAATCGAAGCCGGCAAAACGCTTGGAATTGTGGGCGAATCGGGTTCGGGAAAGTCAGTAACCAGCCTTGCCATTATGGGATTGCATAAAGGAAGTCGCGCCGCAGTTTCCGGTGAGATTCTTATCGATGGCGTAGATGTAAACAAAGTAACCGAAGCTGAAGTGAACAAATTACGCGGCAAATCGATGGCGATGATTTTCCAAGATTCATTAGCGGCTTTGCATCCGTTCTTCAAAGTTGGTGATCAAATTGCCGAGGCATATCAAGTTCATAATAAAGTTTCAAAAAAGGCTGCTAAGCAAGTGGCCGTCGACATGTTAGGACGAGTTGGAATTCCCAATCCAACGCAACGAATGGAAGATTTCCCGCATCAGTTTTCAGGCGGAATGCGCCAGCGGGTAATGATCGCGATGTCACTTTCGTGTAATCCAAAATTATTAATAGCAGATGAGCCCACCACGGCGTTAGATGTAACAGTACAAGCACAAATTTTGGATTTATTACGAGATTTGCAACGCGAATTCGGTTCCTCGATATTGATGATTACACACGACTTAGGTGTGGTTGCCGAAATTGCTGACGATGTGTTTTTAATGTACGCCGGCAAAGCAATTGAACGCGGAACTGTGCGTGAATTGCTTAAAACTCCAGAGCATCCATACGCCTGGGGTCTACTCACTTCAATACCTAAATTAACTGGAGCTGCCAATGCAGAACTTCTGGCGATTCCAGGAACCCCGCCAAGTTTGATTAATTTGCCAACTGGTTGCTCTTTTAATCCAAGGTGCAGCTACAAGAATCGTGCAAAGGTCGACTGTGAATCTGTGATGCCCGAACTTGCCGGAGTTAAATCCAATAGCAGTCATTTAGTTAGCTGCCAT
>JABMMO010000044.1 GCA_013205455.1 Actinomycetota bacterium | reverse complement strand
CAAGAGCGAGCTCGAGAATTTGCGGTATTGGAAACTCTTGATAATGGAAAACCAATTAGAGAATCGCGCGATGTTGATGTACCGCTAGCGGCTGCTCATTTCTTTTATCACGCGGGCTGGGCTGATAAATTAGATTATGCAGGGTTGGGAATCAATCCAAAACCGCATGGCGTAGTTGGCCAGATAATTCCATGGAACTTTCCACTCTTGATGTTAGCTTGGAAAATTGCGCCGGCGTTAGCAACTGGAAATACCGTGGTCTTAAAACCAGCCGAAACCACGCCGTTAACTGCGCTCCTATTTGCCGAAGTTTGCCAGCAAGCAGAGCTACCTGCTGGGGTGGTCAATATCATTACTGGAGATGGCGCAACTGGTGCAGCGCTGGTTAACCACCCAGGTGTCGACAAGATTGCATTTACCGGATCTACCGAGGTCGGTAAATTAATTGCTCGCTCAATTGCAATCAGTGGCAAGAACGCAACTCTCGAATTAGGTGGAAAGGCTGCAAATATTGTTTTCGAAGATGCACCAATTGATGAAGCTGTCGAAGGAATTGTGAACGGAATATTTTTCAACCAGGGCCATGTTTGTTGCGCTGGCTCTCGACTAATTGTCCAAGAAAATATCTACGATGATCTCTTAGCAAAGCTAAAACGAAGAATGTCTTTGATTCGCGTAGGTGATCCGTTAGATAAAAATACTGATTTAGGTGCGATTAATTCGGCAGCACAACTCGCAAAAATTAAGGAGCTATCTGCTTCTGGCGATACTGAAGGTGCATTTAGATGGAGTCCGGATTGCCAATTACCCAGCAAAGGATTCTGGTTCGCGCCGACAATATTTACCGGGGTAACCCAATCGCATCGAATTGCACGTGAAGAAATATTTGGACCAGTGCTTTCAGTTCTAACTTTCCGAACTCCACAAGAAGCTATTGAAAAAGCAAATAACACTCCTTATGGGCTCTCAGCTGGAATTTGGAGTGAGAAGGGTTCCCGGATACTTTGGGCTAGCAAAGCCCTAAAGGCTGGCGTAATTTGGGCAAATACTTTTAATAAATTTGATCCGGCTTCACCATTTGGTGGGTATAAAGAATCTGGTTGGGGTCGTGAAGGTGGCCGACATGGCCTGGCCCCATATTTGAATGGCGCAAAATGAGCCGAATTGATATTAAGAAAACTTATAAATTATTTATTGGCGGCCAATTTCCGCGGAGCGAATCTGGACGTACTTATGAAATCAAAGGTGCCAATGGAAAATTTATTGCTAACCCTGCCTTAGCTTCGCGAAAAGATCTACGAGATTCAGTAACTGCTGCTAAATCCGCGCTATCGGGTTGGAGCAGCGCTACCGCATTTAATCGCGGCCAAATTCTCTACCGAATTGCCGAAATCATGGAAGGCCGGCGCGACCAATTTGTAAATGAAATTATCGCGTTAGAAGGCGGCAGTGCGAAAGCGGCGGAAGCGCAAGTGGAACAAGCTATTGATTTATGGGTTTGGTATGCCGGCTGGTGCGACAAAATTTCAACGATAGCTGGTGCTACTAACCCAATCGCAGGAACGTATTACAACTTCACTACTCCGGAAGAACTTGGCGTTGTTGGAATTATCGCAGATCAGAAAGATTCACTCTTGGGCTTAGTTGCAGCGATTGCGCCAGTCATTGCCACTGGCAATACCGCTGTAGTAATCGCAAGTGAGAAGCGGCCGCTTCCAGCAATAACGCTGAGCGAAGCGCTTGCAACTAGTGATTTGCCAGCCGGAGTTTTAAATATCTTAACTGGAAAAGTTTCTGAATTAGCGCCTTGGTTGGCTTCGCATATGGAGATTGATGGCTTAGATATTTCTGGAGCAGATTCGAAAATTGAATCAGAACTTCGAATCGCTGGTGCTGAGAATCTAAAGCGGATACACCGATTTAATAAGTCCCAATCGCCCCAAAGAATGTTAGCTTTTATGGAAGCAAAAACAGTTTGGCACCCAATCGGGATTTAGTTACTCGCTAGCAATCCGCAAATAAGCGGGCTTTATCACGGTTTCAATGATTGCTAGCCGTTCTTCAAAGGGAATAAATGCGCTCTTCATTGCATTTACGGTCACGCGTTGTAAATCTGCAAAATTCCAGCCAAATGCTCCAATTAATTCATTCATCTCATGGGTCATCGAAGTTCTAGACATCAACCGATTGTCGGTATTAACTGTGATTCTAAATCTCAATTTAGCTAAAACGCCGATTGGATGCTCTGCAATAGTTTTTGCAGCACCGGTTTGTAAATTTGAAGTTGGACAAAGTTCTAATGGAATTCGGCGGTCTCTTACATATGACGCTAACCGCCCTAATTTTGGCGTCGTGCCTGAAAAATCAATGTCATCAATAATTCGTACGCCATGTCCTAAACGCTCAGCGCCGCAATGTTGGATGGCTTCCCAAATCGAAGGTAGACCATAAGCTTCGCCGGCATGGATTGTGAAGTGTGCATTTTCTTTCCGTAAATATTCGAATGTATCTAATTGATTTGTTGGTGGAAACCCATCTTCTGGGCCGGCAATATCAAAACCAACGACACCTTGATCGCGATATTTAACGACCGCTTCCGCTGTTTCTTGGGATCGGTTATTTTGACGCATGCCGCAGAGAATTGACTCGACTCGAATCGTATTTCCTTCGCGTTTTGCTTCAGCCATACCTTCTTTATAACCTGCAGTAGTGGCTTCAACGACTTGATTTAGCGTTAAACCTGCTTCGGTAAAAAGTTCTGGTGCGCCGCGAACTTCAGCGTAAACCACGCCATCTCTAGCAAGATCGATGGCGCATTCGCGCGCTACTTGAATAATGCCATCGCGGGTCTGCATGACTGCAATGGTGTGTGCGAAAGTTTCCAAATATCTTACTAAGGATCCCGAATCACATGATTCTTGAAACCAATCCGCTAGCTTTTCTGGATCGTTTGTGGGAAGTTTTTTATAACCGATTTTTTCCGCAAGTGCAATAATTGTTTCGGGGCGTAGCCCACCATCTAAATGATCATGAAGTAGCGCTTTAGGTACTTTTTTTACTTGTTCCTTGGTTGGAACATTTAACAATGACATTTACTTGCCCTCTTTAATTTATTCAATCCGCGCAACAATTAAAGGTAATCGTTCCACCTTTTCGTTGGAAGTTGAAATCGAAACGGCGCCATCAAGGGCCGCTAGTGAGCGGGTAAACCTTTCGGGTTCATCCGAATGGAGCGTAAATAACGGTGCACCTTTTTTAACCATTTCACCTGGTTTTGCATGCATTTCGATGCCAGCAGCAGCTTGTACTTTTTCACCTTGGCGAGATCGACCGGCGCCTAATAACCAAGCGGCTACGCCAACTTTCATGGCATCCATTTTTGTTAGCAAGCCATCGGTTTCTGCAAATACTTGTTGGGTTTCTTTTGCAGTTGGAAGTTTTGCATCTGGGTCGCCACCTTGCGCCGAAATCATGCGACGCCAATGATCCATTGCGCTGCCGTCTTTAAGTGCTGTGGCAGGATCTTTACTAGTTACACCAACTAATTCCAACATCTCGCGTGCTAACAAGATAGTTAATTCAACAACATCAGCTGGTCCACCACCAGCAAGAACTTCAACCGATTCTCTAACTTCTAACGCATTGCCGGCAGTTAATCCCAGTGGTACATCCATCGCTGTAACAAGTGCTCTGGTTTTTACGCCAGACCTATTTCCTAAATCAACCATTGTGCGTGCTAATAATTTTGCTTGTTCTGGGTCGGAGATGAAAGCACCGCTTCCTGCTTTCACATCTAGCACTAATGCGCTAGTGCCTTCAGCAATTTTCTTACTCATGATGGATGATGCAATTAAAGAAATTGCGGGGACAGTTCCAGTTACATCTCGAAGTGCATAAAGTTTTTTATCTGCTGGGGCTAAATCAGCGCCTGCGGCACAAATAACTGCGCCGCATTCTTGTAGAACTTTTAACATCTCTGCATTAGTTAATGATGCGCGCCAACCTGGAATGGACTCGAGTTTGTCTAATGTGCCGCCAGTATGACCCAGGCCGCGACCCGAGAGTTGTGGTACTGCCGCGCCACATGCTGCAACTAATGGCGCAAGCGGTAACGTAATTTTGTCACCAACACCACCAGTTGAATGTTTATCAACGGTAGGAACTCTGAGTTTTGACCATGACATACGTTTGCCACTATTAACCATGGCATCAGTCCAACGTGAGATTTCATGGCCATTCATGCCATTTAATAAAATTGCCATTAATAACGCAGACATCTGTTCATCTGCAACGATGCCGCGAGTGTAGGCATCGACGATCCAATCAATTTGTGGATCTGTTAATACGCAGTTATCTCGTTTAGCGCCAATAATCTCTACGGCAGCAAATGGTTCACTCACTTTGGTAAATCTTCTGGACCAAATCCCCACGGCAGCATAATCGACATAGGTTGCGGACCGGTCGGAGTCATTAATTGAAGATTCGGCCCACCATGCTCAAAAAGTAGTTGGCGGCAGCGTCCACATGGCGATAAATAATTTCCGTTGCCGTCAACACAGAGCGCTGCAATTATTCGACCACCACCAGTCATAGCTAAATTAGAAATCATGCTGCATTCTGCGCAGAGAGTTAAGCCGTAACTAGCGTTCTCGACATTACAACCGCTAATAATTCGACCATCGTTTACTAAGCCAGCAACCCCAACTGGAAATTTAGAATAAGGAGAGTACGAAAGTTTCATCACTCGGTTTGCTTCATCGTGCAGCGTTTGCCAGTTAATCTCCATTAATTCGAACCGCCTCTGTTGTATGGAATACCGTCTGCTGCCGGCGCACGTACTCGCCCAACAAATCCAGTCACTGCAATTATGGTAGCAATATATGGCGCCATCAACATGAACTCACTTGGAATTGGGGTGCCAGTTATCGAAAGAATACCTTGTAAATTATCGGCAAAACCAAATAAGAGTGCAGCCATAACAGCGCCAAGTGGGCTCCATCTTCCAAAAATTAGCGCCGCTAAAGCGATAAAACCTTTTCCAGCGGTCATCTCTTTACCGAATGCGCCAACCGCGCCAACCGTAAAATAAGCACCACCAAGGCCAGCAACT
>JABMMO010000043.1 GCA_013205455.1 Actinomycetota bacterium | reverse complement strand
TTCTCTCGGGCAATTAATTCCAGCATCTGAAATTTTGGTAGTTACAACGCCACAAGTTGCTGCTGCAGAAGTAGCCGAACGCGCTGGTCGCATTGCCCACCAATTAAAGCAACACCTAGTTGGCGTTGTTGAAAATATGTCAGAATTTCCATGTCCACATTGCGGTGAAATGATTTCTCTATTTGGAAAGGATGGCGGGGAGGAGACTGCGGCACGACTGAGCGGCTTAGTTGGGGCTGATGTTCCACTTCTTGCAAAAATTCCATTTGATCCAAACCTTAGAGAAGGTGGCGATACTGGCATCCCGTTAGTTTTGCGCAATCCCGAATCTAGCGCTGCCAAAGCTTTAGAAGCGATTGCCGATCAATTAACTTTAAGAACCAAATCTTTAGTTGGCGTCCGGCTTGGGCTTAGTACCTGAGTTCTTAACAATCTCTTCAACTGCATCCTGTAATTCACTCCGCACAAAATCACGAGTTGCAATTTCACCTATAGCAGTTCTTAGGCTGGCCAGCTCTCTTGTTAAATATTCGGTATCAGCAAGGTTGCGATCATCGCGTGCGCGATCTTCTTGATATTGAATTCGATCGCGGTCAGCTTGTCTATTTTGTGCTAACAAAATAAGTGGCGCTGCATAAGAAGCTTGTAGCGAAAGAATTAAAGTTAAGAAAATAAATGGAAAACTATCAAACCGCCATTTATCTGGCGCTAACGAATTCCAGAGCCCCCAAGAGAGTACAAATACGGTCATATAGACCAAGAAGCGCGCTGTACCAAGAAAGCGTGCAAAGTTTTCCGAAAGCCTTCCGAAAGTTTCTGGATCGTAGGATGGCCGGATTGAACGCCGAGCTTCGCGTGGCGTATCCAAGCCCTTAAATCGTGCCATTTTTATCCTTCCACTTTCATATTTTTAATTTCAGAATTGCTTGAACCGTTGCTGCTTGCATGGCGCCAGTTCTCAGGCAGCAAGTGGTCAAGCACATCATCAACAGTTACTACGCCAAGCAATCTCTCATTTGGGTCCACGATTGGCACAGCTAGTAGGTTATAACTCGCAAGATATGAAGAAACTTCGCTAAGTGGCACCTCGGGAGCTAACGGTGTTGTCGTAATATCAACGATTGCGCCAAGCAATGTTGCTGGCGGCTCGCGTAATAATCGTTGAAAATGCACGATTCCAATAAATCTTCCAGTTGGCGTTTCGAGCGGCGGCCGGCAAACGTAAACTTGCGAAGCAAGTGCTGGTGGAATTTCACTCTGCCGTACTGTAGCTAGCGCTTCCGCAACCGAAGTATCAGCAGTTAACACAATTGGCTCAGTAGTCATCATGCCACCGGCAGAATAATCTTCATAACGCATTAAGCGCCGCACATCTTCGGCTTCTTCTGGTTCCATTAATTCTAAAAGTTTTTGGGCACGTTCTTGTCCGATTTCACGGAGCAAATCAGCGGCATCATCAGGATCCATTTCACCAAGTACATCGGCAGCACGCTCGCCTTCTAATTCTGCAAGCAATTCCACTCGAGCGCTTTCATCCATCTCTTCTAAAACATCGGCAAGGCGCTCGTCATCTAATGCGCGTGCAACTTCTACTCGACGCTTTAACGCTAAATCGTGCAAAACTAACGCTAAATCGGGAGCTCGTAAATTTGCCAAAGTTGCTAACAAATTACTTACACCTTGATTAGATTCTAAAGTTGCAATACCTGAAATATCTTCCCAATCAATAGTTGAGGAAGCACCGCGGCGACGTAACCCACGACCCTTGCGCATAACGTGTACTCGAGTTAGAAACCAATCTCCGCTTCGATTGATTTCCATCGCGATATCTTCAACTAAAACTGGTTCTGCAGAATCAACTAATGTAACAGTCCGATCTAAAAGCTCACCGATTACTAAGATTTCACTCGGTCGTTGTTCGTAACGACGCATGTTTAATGTGCCGGTGATGACAACTGTGCCATTTTCAATTGAGGTAACTCGAGTAATTGGAATAAAAATTCGGCGTCGTGGCGGAACTTCAACTATCAAACCTAAAACTCTTGGTGGTTGATTATTTACACGAAGGGTCGCCACAGCATCTCGCACCTTGCCAACTTGATCCCCGTTGGGTTCAAAGACTGCTGTCCCTGCTAGCCGGGCGAGGAATACACGATCCATTACATTCCCGCTCATAGCGCAAAGGATAGTCCTTGAAATCGCCGGCATGCGACACTAATTATTGGATCAAATTTTAATTATCTAACTGTTACTAATCTCGTGCAGCCAGCCATTAGTTGGGGTTAGCGCTTACCCCGTAGCATGATGCAGTGATTGATTTACATACCCATTCCAACATGAGCGACGGTACAGATTCACCAAGTGAGTTGATTCGAAAAGCAGAAGCAGCTGGAATTTCTTTGTTAGCCCTAACTGATCACGACACTATTTCTGGCTGGCAAGCGGCTTGCGCTGCACTCACTCCTGGGATGGATTTAGTTCTTGGCGCTGAAATATCTTGTCAGACCGAAGCAGGTATCAGCATTCATATGTTGGGCTTGTTATTTGATCCAGAAAATGAAGCGCTGTTAACGGAACTTGCTAAAACTCGCGAGAATCGATTAACTCGCATGGACCGAATTATTGAAAAATTAAATGTGGCTGGAATCGAAATATCGATTGAAGATGTGATGGCACAACTAAGTGATGGCGCAACTCTAGGACGGCCTCACTTAGCAGATGCACTTATTGCAAAAGGGCATGTAGATAGCCGAGAAGCTGCGTTTACAGCGTTACTTCATAATGGTTCCAAATATTACGTTTCACATTATTCGCCAACCCCAGAAGCTGCGATTAGATTAATTAAAGCTGCAGGCGGGGTAGCAGTTATTGCACATCCATATGCGTCACAAAGGGGAAAAATCATAACCGCAGAATCTTTTACAAGTTTAGTTGAAGCTGGATTAGACGGAATTGAAGTAGATCATCGTGACCATAACGAAAGTGAAAAAGCTTCGCTTTTGCGTGTGGCTTACTCTTATGATTTAGCAATAACTGGTGCCAGTGATTACCATGGGAGCGGTAAAGTAAATCAGTTGGCGGAAAATACGACAGCGCTAATGCAGTGGGAAAAACTTGAATCGCGAGCGAATAATCGACGGGTGGTGCGAAAGTGAATCTAGACAATATTTCCGCAGTTACATTTGGATTACAGGCGTTTGTAACTCTATTTGTAATTATGGATCCACCTGGAGCAACACCAATATTTTTGAGTTTAGTAAAAAATAAACCTGCTGCAATTCGCAATCGCTTAG
>JABMMO010000042.1 GCA_013205455.1 Actinomycetota bacterium | reverse complement strand
CAATCCGTAACGGCGTGAATTGGGTAAACCCACTTCCTCATATTGATATGGAACGGGTTTCCAATGGATTTTCGATTCCATTATTTTTGGCTAGCGTAGTGGCGCTTGAGAATTCAGATAAAGATTTCGAAACTGATTCACTTCGAATATTGGAATTGAACCAACGGGTAAGAAGCTTTGTGGCTGCGAATATTTCGGATGCGGATATTGCCGGTAATATCGAAGATAGTGATCCTCGAAAACTTTCGATTTCATTTCTATATGTCCAAGCCGAAGAGTTATTGCGAAATTTAGAAAAATCCGGTTATCTAGTTGATTCGGGTTCGGCTTGTAGCGCAGCCGACCTTGCGCCTAGCCATGTACTCGCTGCGATGGGGATACTTACGCACGGAAATATCCGGTTAACGTTTCGAGCCGATCTGACCATCGCGATCGTTGATCAATTCTTAACCGCCTTGAAGACCGAAATCGAACGCGCGCGCTTGGATTGAAAATGTTGCCGTTAAATTGTTTAGGAATGCGCTGTCCACTTCCAATCATTGAAAGTGCGAAGGCTCTAAAAACTTTGGTGACCGGTGATCAAATCTCGTTACAAAGCGATGACCCAGCGACTTGGGTTGATTTATCGGCATGGGCGCGCATGAGTGGTAATGAAGTCTTACAAATTGATAAAACCAATTTCTTAATTACAAAGAGGCGTTAAGCGTTTTCCAGCATCGGAATATGTTTTTCAATTTCGGAAGCAGCGCTTTTTCCATAAGACTCTGCAAACCGAGAAACAAATTCTGATCTAGTGAATCGGTATTCTTGGGTTCCTTTAGTTTCAATAACATAGGTAGCAATCATCGAACCTAGTTGGGCGCAGCGCTCATCGTTTAACCCCCAGGCCACGCCAGCAATAAATCCAGAACGGAATGAATCGCCCACGCCAGTTGGATCTACTTTGGCTTTCTCCTTTGGGACACCGACTCTAACTTCGCTATTTCCACGACGTTCAACTTTCGCTCCAGTAGAACCAAGCGTAATAACTCGAGTTTCGACTCGCTCCAAAATCTCGGCATCACTCCAGCCAGTTTTTTGAATTGCAAGTGCTAGCTCGTATTCATTCATGAATAAATATGTAGCGCCATCTATTAATTTTTTTATTTCATCGCCACTCATCCGAGCCATCTGTTGTGATGGATCAGCGGCAAATGGAATCCGCTCTTCCCGACAAGTTTGCGTATGTCGCAACATCGCTTCAGGATCGTCAGGTGAGATAACTACTAAATCAAATACCCCAGTTTTTTCCATAACCAGTCCCAATTCGATATTTCGAGCTTCGCTCATTGCACCCGGAAAGAAGGACGCGATTTGGTTTAATTCAGTATCGGTGGTCACCATGAATTGGGCGGTATGTAAAGTTTCCGAAACCCAAACATGTGAGGTCACAACGCCATGACTGGTTAACCAAGCTTCGTAATCAACCCAATCCTTACCAACGGCAGCGAGTAAAATTGGATTGAGGCCAAGGATCCCCATGCTGAATGCGATATTTGCGGCACAACCACCACGTCTAACATCTAGACCATCAACTAAGAATGAAAGTGAAACTTTTTCAAGCGAACCAGCCACTAGGGAATCAGTGAACTTGCCCGGGAAAGTCATCAAATGGTCGCGCCCAACGGAGCCTGCAACCGCAATTTTCATAAGGAGAGGCTAGTCGCGAAAGCGGTGTTTAATTAAATGAATCGCCACAAGCGCATGAGCCGCCTGCGTTTGGATTATCAATCGTGAAGCCTTGTTTTTGAATTGTGTCTACGAAATCAACGGTTGCACCCATTAAGTATGGCGTGCTCATTTTGTCGGTAACAACTTTCACTGCACCAAATTCAGTAACGGTGTCGCCTTCCATGGCGCGATCATCAAAATAAAGTTGGTAGCGAAGTCCGGAACAGCCACCAGGTTGTACTGCTACGCGAAGGCTTAAATCATCGCGATCTTCCTGCGCTAATAGCGCTGCAACTTTTTCAGCTGCAACTGCAGTTAGAGCGATCGAAGTTGTGGTGCTAGTCGGGGTGGTTGTTTCAGTAGTCATAGCCGAACTCTACCTGCCTTTTTTCGCTTCGCCATTCGGCTCGACTCGGCTCGCTCAAAGTTCCCGCATCCGCATACTATTAACTCATGTCAGTCTCACTAACCCAGCTCCTGCTTCTTGGCCAAGGCGCGGATCTAAGTAGTGAACGTGGCGTTTCCTGCGATGGCGAGTTGCCGGCCGCTAGTGATCCTGCGTTAGTGGAGCGAGCAAAGAAAGCTCGAGCCGCCCTCGGGGATCGCGCCATGATTCTTGGCCATCACTATCAACGCGATGAAGTTATTCAATTCGCGGATATCACTGGTGACTCTTTTAAATTAGCGCAAGCCGCGGCGGCTAATACCACCGCTGAATTCATTTTTTTCTGTGGCGTGCATTTTATGGCCGAAAGTGCTGACATTTTGACTTCCGAAAATCAAAAGGTAATTTTGCCAGATTTAGCTGCGGGTTGTTCCATGGCCGATATGGCTTCGGCATCTCAAGTAAACGAATGTTGGGATGTGTTGACCGAGTTAGGTGTTGCTTCAAAAACTATCCCGGTAACTTATATGAATTCTACCGCCGCTATTAAATCTTTTACTGGTAAAAATGGTGGCACCGTTTGCACATCTTCAAATGCCAAACGAGCGATGAGCTGGGGCTTTGAACAAGGCGAAAAAATCCTCTTCCTACCCGACCAACATTTAGGTCGAAATACCGCGGTACTTTCGTTGGGGCTTTCGCTCAATGATTGTGTGCTTTGGAATCCTTGGAAACCAAGAGGCGGATTAACTGACGATCAAATTAGAAACTCAAAAGTTATTTTATGGCGTGGTCATTGTTCAGTTCATGGTCGCTTCACAATCAAAAATGTAACTGAAGTGAGAGAACGGGTACCTGGCGTTAAAGTTTTAGTACATCCCGAATGCCAAAACGATGTGGTCTCGGCTGCTGACGTGGTTGGCAGCACCGAAGCCATAATTAAAACGGTCGAACAATCCCCCGCCGGAAGTAAGTGGGCAATTGGCACCGAATTGAATCTCGTGCAGCGGTTAGCAAATGCTCACCCAGATAAGACCGTTCTCTTCTTAGATAAAACCGTTTGCTACTGCTCCACCATGAATCGAATTGATCTCCCCCACTTAGTTTGGGCTATGGAAACTCTGGTCAATGGCCGCCTAGTTAATCAAATTTCGGTTGATTCCGAGACTGCATTGAACGCAAAAGTTGCGCTAGAGCGAATGTTGGCTTTACCGTAGTCAGATGAGCCCTAAAAAATCTGATTCAGCTTCTGAAAAACCAGCCACTGGCAAAGGTCGTCCGACGCCAAAGCGCAAAGTTGCGGAGAAAGCTAATGTCACTAATCGATTAGCCCCGGCATCAACTCGCGAAGGAAAAAAATTACAACGCGAACAATTGCGCCAACAACGAGTTAGCACCCGGGCTGCTTACATGCGCGGCGAAGAGAGCGCTATGCCACCGCGAGATCGTGGCCAAGTAAAACGTTTCGTTAGAAATTATGTTGATTCACGTCGATCGATTGGCGAGTACTTCTTGCCAATTGTGATGTTGGTTTTAATTCTTACAATTATTCCAATCGCCTACATTCAATTCATAGCAATCATCTTGATGTATTCATGTCTATTATTTTCAATAATCGACGGCATCATTCTTAGCCGTAAATTGAAAAAAGAAGTTGCGGCGCGTTTTCCAAACGAGACCGCAAAAGGCATTGGAATGTACGGCTGGTTACGCTCAACTCAAATTCGCAGATTACGCGCACCATCACCCCAAGTTAAGCGTGGCGATAAGTTCTAACTTAGTAATTAAGCTCTTGGGTTAGGACTAATAGTTTGAGCTGGATCTCGTTCTGGTAATTTGCCGAGTACAACGTCGATCTTCTTCATTGTTTCGCCATCTAATTTAACGCCGCTAGCTTTAACGTTTTCTTTAATTTGAGATGGCTTAGTTGCGCCAACAATTGCGCTAGATACGTTCTTATTTTGAAGTACCCAGGCGATTGCTAATTGAGCTAACGATAAATCCACGCTTTTCGCGATTGGCGTTAAATTCTGTACTGCACTCAGTACATCATCGCGCATCCAGCGCTTAATCATATTTGCGCCGCTTTTCTTATCAGTAGCGCGCGATCCGGCTGGCGGTTTCTTCCCTGGCAAATATTTTCCACTTAGCGCACCTTGCGCCATTGGGGACCAAACAATATGACCGATTCCTTCTTTAACGCAGAGCGGATCTACTTCGGCTTCAATTA
Source organism: Actinomycetota bacterium (assembly GCA_013205455.1). Taxonomy (GTDB): domain Bacteria; phylum Actinomycetota; class Actinomycetes; order Nanopelagicales; family Nanopelagicaceae; genus UBA7398. The sequence goes on along the minus strand of JABMMO010000042.1, from coordinate 9,177 downwards.
CTCGCCAAAGTGCAGAGTATTGCGGTTGGCTTGAAACAAACCGGTTGTATCCGCGAGCATCTTGGATTTTCAACGCTGCGCTAATTTGGGAAGCGTTCCACTCTGAGAAACCAATGTAGCTAACTTTTCCTTGGCGGATTAAATCATCAAATGCGCTTAACGTTTCTTCGAGCGGTGTCTCGTAATCGAAACGGTGTGCTTGATATAAATCGATGTGATCGGTTTTCAAGCGCTTTAATGATGCATCGCAAGATTCCATAATGTGCTTGCGGGATAAACCGCGATCATTTTTTCCGGGGCCAGTTGGCCAATAAACCTTTGTGAAAAGTTCGTAAGATTCTCGGCGTACTCCTTTGAGCGCTTTACCTAAAACGGTTTCAGCTTTAGTCGCGGCATAAACATCTGCGGTATCAAATGTTGTGATTCCTAAATCGATGGCAGCGCGCACACATTTAATTGCAGCGTCTTGCTCGACTTGCGAGCCATGCGTGATCCAATTTCCGTATGAAATTTCGGAGATATAAAGGCCGGAGTTACCAAGTTTCCTATGTTCCATCTTACGAGCCTAAAGGGAATCGCCGAATTTTGCGAGTCCTGATTGCGAAAGCGAGCACGATATGGTTGCCTACGCACACAACTTAATAGTTCGAAGTTTCAGGGGAAGTCGGTGCAAATCCGACGCTGACCCGCAACCGTAAGGCGATTTAATCGCCAAGTCGGATTACCTGGTTTCGAATATATCTACCACCCGTCGAGGTTTACGGGGCGGAATTGTTAATACTTTTCGCTTCCGTGAGGCTCCCATAACAATTGGAGAGATCACAGTGTTACATAAGTTAAATAAGTTAAATAAGAAATCACTTTCAATAATCAGCGTATTAACAATGCTTGCGCTATCGATCATCACCCCACAGAGCGCGCAAGCCGAAAAAGGTTATCGCTACTGGGGTTATTTTCAAGCTACTGCTGGTGCATCCAATTGGACTGCTGCAATGACTGGGCCAACCACCATTCTTAAAGATGGCGATGTCGAAGGTTGGACATTTACTGCAAGCAGTAATGACATTCCGGCAACCGAACCGATGGCTTCTCCCGATTTCGCTTCGCTCTGTGATGGTGTTGCAGAAGTTACTGGAAAAATCCGAGTTGGAATTGTAGTTGATTTCGGCGGTGCGGAGGTTGCACCATCAGGGGAGATTCCTAAAGAAGTAATTACAGATTGTGCAGTAGTCCCAGCTAAATCAAATGGTCTTGCAGTTTTAGAGAGCGTTGCAAAAGTGCGCGCCGATAAATCGGGATTGATTTGTGGCATTGGTGGCTATCCAGCAACTGAATGTGGCGTTGAAATTGATATGCCGACCGCTACTACCGAGCCTCAAACCATGGCAACTATTACGGATGAAGAAGCTGGCGCATCTGACAATAGCAAAATTCTTCCAGTCGCACTCGCGATTGGGTTAGCAATTTCTATCTTTGTCATTATTCGCAAACGTAAAAAATAATGCAGTTAGTGCATCCACTGGTCTGGTGGCTGTGGGCGTTGTTGTTAGCTGCTTTTGTAATTAGAACTGACAACATTCTCATTGCTACCGCAGTGGCGTGCGCACTTACTTTGGTAGTTTTAAAATTAAAGAGTAAAAGTTATTGGAGCGGCGCTTTTGCGTTATCCGCAAAATTGGCGGTTTCGATAATTGCGATCAGAATCGGTTTTGCAATTCTGATCGGAGTACCGATGCCAGGAACCGTGCTCTTTCAAATCCCAGAAATCACGCTGCCGAGTTGGATGGTTGGGATCCGAATCGGCGGTCCCGTTACTTCGCAGCGCTTAACTACTGCCGTTACCGAAGCGTTAATGATTGCAACTTTGATTCTCTTATGTGGAGCCGCTAGCTCGTTAGCCAGCCCGCACCGATTAATACGCTCGTTACCAAAAGCAATGTTTAATTTAGGGGTAACTTTAAGTGTGGCAACTTCAGTTCTGCCACAAACCGTTAAAAGCGTCGCGCGTATTCAAAGCGCAAAACGTTTGCGTGGTCAAAATATTCGAGGGTTAAGAGCTTGGCGCGGCATTGCGCTACCGCTACTCGAAGAGAGCCTCGAGCGCGCTTTAGATTTAGCAACCGCAATGGAATCTCGGGGCTATGGGTACCATGGGAAAACCAGTAAATATCGCGCTCAAAAATTCCAACTCGTAGATGTAGCCATGATTACAAGCGTACTTTATTTGCTGGTGCTCTCCCCGATATTAATAGCGCAATTTACCTTTGGCTTACTACTCGCCGCGACCGTTCTAATAGTCGCACTTCCGATTGTGATTGTGCAGCGATGATTACATTTAAAAATGTTTCTTTAATCTATCCAAATGCGCAACGCACCATATTGGAAGCGTTAAATTTCGAAGTTTTCGAAGGTGAATTGGTACTTGTGATTGGACATACTGGCGCGGGTAAAAGTTCACTAATCAAGTTGATAAATGGTTTAGTGCCGCATCACACCGGTGGAATTCTTACCGGCGAGATAACGGTAGCGGGCCGTTCAACTCGGGAATTAAAACCCGGACAACTTTCCGATGTAATTGGGATTGTTGGACAAAATCCAATAAACGGTTTTGTCACAGATATTGTGGAAGAAGAGATTGCTTTTGGTTTAGAAACAATGGGAATTGCACCTGAAATTATGCGAAAACGAGTTGAAGAAGTTTTAGATTTGTTGAGCCTAGCGCCGTTGCGAAATCGCGAGATCGCAACGCTAAGCGGCGGCGAACAACAACGAGTCGCTATTGGCGCAGCTCTGGTATTAAACCCAAAAGTTTTATTACTAGATGAACCTACTAGCGCCTTGGATCCAATCGCCGCCGAAGAGGTTCTATCAATCCTGCATAGATTGGTTCATGATTTGGGTTTAACGGTCATCTTGGCCGAACATCGATTAGAGCGCGTAATCCAATTTGCAGATCGGATCATGCGAATTGGCGATGATGGTGAAGTTGCAATCGGAAAGCCCGGTGAAATTCTAGAAGACTCCCCAATCGCTCCACCCATAGTTAACCTCGCAAAAGCGCTAGATCTTTCAGAGATTTCATTATCGGTACGCGAACTTCGCCGCCGAACCGAATCAATCAGAGAGTTGTTGCAAGATTTGCCGTTGCCGACAAAAATCGCCGAGAGTAAAAGCAAAATATTGCTCTCGCTAAATAATGTTTCGGTCAAATACGATGCGAAATATGCGCTCTCCAATATTTCCTTTGAAATTAAACGCGGTGAAGTTGTTGCGTTGATGGGGAGAAACGGCGCCGGTAAATCTTCACTCTTGCGTAGCGCGGTAGGACAGAGCCCGATTATTTCTGGAACTGTGTTAATTAATGGAATAGATCCCGTGAAATTAACTGGAAAAAATTTAATCCGTCATGTTGGTTATGTGCCGCAAGAACCCGGCGATTTGTTATATGGCCAGAGCGTTAAAGCAGAATGTGAATTAGCTGATAACGATAACGGCGTGCCGGTCGGGACTACCCAAACAATTTATGAGAACTTGATGGCGATTCCAAATCTAAATGCGCATCCGCGCGATTTATCAGAAGGGCAACGTCTGGGTTTAGCCCTTAGCGTGATTCTCTCCGCTAACCCAGATTTAATAATTCTAGACGAACCCACTCGGGGTTTGGATTATGTTGCAAAGAATAAACTGATAAAGATTTTGCAGAAATTAGTTGTAGATTCTAACCAACAGAGAAGTGTGGTAATTGCTACGCACGATGTAGAACTAGTGGCTGAAGTAGCCGAGCGCGTTATTTTCTTAGCTGAAGGCGAAATCGTCGCCAATGGTCCAACTCGTGAAGTTCTGACTTCCTCACCAGCATTCGCTCCACAAGTAACAAAAGTATTAGCGCCAGCTGCGTGGTTAACAGTTTCTGAGGTAGTAGCTGCCCTCGATCGGAACGCTATATGAAAATTCGGTTTCCATTATTAACTTTTGCAAGTATTTTCGGTGTAATTGCTTTTACGTGGCCATTATATTTTCCGAGCCAATCCATTCCTGGAATTTCACAATCATTCTTAAACCCAACAAGCGCTAAGTGGTTTGCGTTGATTATCGCTGCTGCAGCAAGCGCACTAGTTGCAATTGAGATTAATCGTGGCTTGCTAGATAGCAAATCGGTTGCCTTGCTTGGAGTTTTAACGGCGCTGGTAGCAGCGCTAAGGCTGATTGGCGCTGGCGCAATCGGGGTTGAGCCAATTTGGTTTTTGATTATTTTAACTGCGCGGGTATTTGGTGCTCGGTTTGGATTTTCACTTGGGGCACTTTCGCTTGGATTATCTGCGCTGCTCACCGGTGGTATCGGACCGTGGCTGCCATTTCAAATGATCGCTGCGGCCTGGATTGGTGCTGGCGCCGGGTTACTACCGAAACGTTTTCGCGGTAAGAGCGAATTGCTAGCGCTGGTTCTATATGCAATTTTTGCCGCAGCATTTTTCGGAGTTGCGATGGATCTTCAGCTTTGGCCGTGGATTGCTGGCAGTGATTCACAATTGTCATTTATTCCGGGCGGTGAAGTGAGTGCAAACTTGAATAGATTCTTGGTATTTCATTTTGCAACTGCGATGGCGTGGGATATTCCACGAGCGATATTTACCAGCGCACTTATTCTGGTTACTGCGAAGCCAGTCCTTGGATCACTACGCCGGGCAAATTTAAAGTTAAACCCTATTTCACGTGCGATTGCACAAACGGTGGCTTCGTAACAACTGCACTGCTTTCGCGACCGCGGACATCGATAGTTACGGTATCCCCAATTGCAATCTTTGGGTCTAATAAAGCTAGCGCAATTCCCACCCGTAACGTTGGGGAGAAAGTTCCGCTAGTGATTTCACCGATTATCGCTGCACCACTTTTCACGGTCATGCCACCACGCGGTATCCCGCGGTCCAGTGATTTCAAACCTCTAAGGATTCGATTTGGGCCACTTAATTTCTCGCGGTCAGCAATCGATTTACCCCAAAAATTTAACTTCTTCCACCCAATCGCCCAACTCGCATTTGCTTGCATCGGCGTTATGGCTAGCGAAAGTTCATGGCCGTGTAATGGATAACCCATTTCAGTTCGGAGCGTATCTCTAGCTCCCAATCCACAAACTCGACCATCAAAAGATTTAATACCTTCTACTAATAGATCCCAAATTTTTTCGGCATCTTGCCATGCTGGTAGTAATTCATAACCGTGTTCTCCGGTGTAACCAGTCCGACAAATGATGGTCCGAATTCCAGCGATTGTAATTTCCGAAAATGCCATGTAACCCAGTGATATATCTACCCCCAAGTTTTTTAATACTGCCTCCGCTTTCGGACCTTGGATTGCGATGACCGCGAAATTATTATGTAAATTCTTTACCGAGATTCCGACAGGTGCGACCGCGGAAATTGTGGCTACAACTGCGGTGGTATTCGATGCATTCGGAATTAAAAAAAGATTTTCTGCGGACTTACGATAAACAATTAAATCATCGATTACGCCACCAGATTTATCGTCGCAGAGCATGGTGTATTGCGCTTGGCCATCGGTAATTTTTGTTAGATCATTTGTAATTAAGTTATTTAAGAATTCCAGTGCGCCGGCACCAACAATCTCAGCTTTCCCAAGATGCGAGACATCGAAAATTCCGACCCGTTCTCGAACTGCAGTATGTTCGGCAATAACCCCGCCCCCAGTCGTAACTGGATATTCAATCGGCATATCCCAACCGCCAAAATCGGCCAATTTTGCAGAAAGGGCGAGATGGCGTTGATGTAATGGCGAATAGAGGCTCATTCCAATAACCTACCGCTCGTAGGGATATATTTCAGAATCTTGGCGAGAGGCGTTTCATGACAACTATTCGACTTACTGAAAATAAGGTCGTTACCGATATTTTGGTAGTCGGACTTGCTCGAAATTCCAAGAGCAAGAAACTAGAGATTGAATCTGGCGATATCAAATTAGATGTAAATGAGCTATTGCCAGCTTTAGAAGATATGGGCGCTACTGGCGCTGCCGATGAGATTATTAAATTGCCCGGCGCAACTTACAAATTATTAGTCTTATCCGGCTTAGGCGAAACTTCCGTAAATTATTCAGCTGAAACGCTGCGCCGGTCCGCCGGCGCTGCAGCGCGTTCGTTAGCTGGCGCAAAGAGCGCGACATTCGCACTGCCGCACTCTTCTAAAGGCGAATTAGCTGCAATCGCTGAAGGCGCGCTGCTTGGTGCATATGCATTTGATGAATTTCGCGGCACCTCGAAATCAGAACGTAAAGCGGTACTAGCTGCAGTAACAATTTTCGCAAAAACAGCTAACAGCGCAGAATCTAAAGCGGCAATCAAACGCGCTAGCATCATCGCGACTAACACCCATATTGTTCGAGATTTAATTAATACACCACCCAGCCATTTAACACCAGAATCTTTTTGCGCTCGATTTAAGAAAATTGGTTTAGCAGCTGGCTTGAAAGTAGAAATATTTACCGATGCCCAACTTAAAGCACAAGGTTTTGGTGGCATCATCGGAGTCGGACAAGGATCAGCAAACCCACCAAGATTGCTCCGCCTTTCATATACCCCAAAGAGCGCCAGTGCGAAAAAAATTAAACGTTACGCATTTATTGGTAAGGGAATTACTTTTGATACCGGCGGTTTGGCGCTAAAGCCAGCCCAAGGTATGGAAGCGATGAAATCCGATATGAGCGGCGCGGCTGCTGTGATTGCTGCAGCTATTGCAATTGCAGAGTTGAAGTTACCAATCGCAATTGATGCTTGGGCGCCGTTGGCTGAAAACATGGTTAGTGATACGGCAACCCGACCAAGTGACATCATCACTATTTATGGTGGCAAAACTGTTGAAGTTCTAAATCCAGATGCAGAGGGTCGACTCGTATTAGCGGATGCGCTTATGAAAGCTGCGGAAGTTGGCGCAAAAGCTGGCGGGCTAGATGGAATCATCGATGTCGCAACTCTTACCGGCGCTCAAGTTGTTGCTCTTGGAACTCGCACTAGTGCAGTCATGACAAATAATGAAAAATTGCGGGAAGAATTTCTACTTGCCGCTGAAAAATCGGGCGAGCTATTTTGGCCAATGCCACTTCCAGAAGAATTACGTGCATCACTAGATTCACCAGTCGCAGATATTGCAAATATCGGTGATCGAATGGGCGGCATGTTAGTTGCAGGATTATTTTTAAAAGAATTCGTTGCCGCAGAATTGCCATGGTTGCATCTAGATATTGCCGGCCCGGCTTATAACGAAGCGAAAGCCCATGGATATACCTCGGTTGGTGGCACCGGAGTCTCGCTTCGCGCACTAGTTACCTTTGCTGAGAGTAAATCTGAATTATAAATCTGGTTCCAATGCTGGCAAGATAGGGTTTGAATTAAGTAACGAGAGAGGGATCTACTAGTGGCTGAGTTTGATTTAGTAATTCTTGGTGGCGGCAGCGGCGGATATGCAGCGGCGCTAAGAAGTTCTCAACTTGGATTATCGGTAGCCCTAATCGAAGCAGGAAAACTCGGCGGTACTTGCTTACATCGCGGTTGCATTCCGACCAAAGCACTTTTGCATGCGGGCGAAATAGCCGATAGCACAAGGCATGCTGGCGAATATGGCGTTAAAGCCGAATTCATCGCGATGGATATGGTGGCGGTCAACGCTTATAAAGATGGCGTGGTGGCTCGCCTACATAAAGGTTTGCAAGGTTTAGTTAAGTCCCGAAATGTAACTTTCATCGAAGGCCACGGAAAATTAGTGGCAGCAAATACCGTCGAAGTCAATGGCGAAAAATACATTGGTAAAAATATAATTCTCGCCACGGGTTCATATCCAAAAACTCTTCCAGGGCTAGAAATAGATGGCACCGTAATCATTACTAGCGAACAAGCAATTAATTTGGATCGCGTGCCCAAGAGCGTTATCGTTCTTGGTGGTGGCGTTATTGGTTGTGAATTTGCATCAGTCTGGAAATCTTTTGGAGCTGAAGTCACAATCATCGAAGGGCTTCCGCACTTAGTTGCGCTCGAAGACGAATCTTCCAGCAAGCAATTAGAGCGCGCATTCCGAAAACGCGGCATCAATTTTGAACTTGGTATTAAATTCAAGAGCGCTACCAAATCAAAAACCGGCGTTGAAGTCACACTTGAAGATGGCAAAACATTTACCGCGGAAGTCTTGTTGGTTGCAGTTGGGCGTGGGCCAGTTTCTACAAATATTGGTTACGAAGAGCAAGGAATTAAGATGGAGCGCGGTTACGTAATAGTTGATGATAAATGTCGCACCAGCGTTCCAGGCGTTTGGGCAGTTGGCGATTTGATTCCAACGCTCCAATTAGCACACGTTGGTTTCGCTGAAGGAATATTGGTAGCCGAAGAGATTGCTGGATTAAATCCGCGGCCAATTAATTACAACGGCGTTCCTAGAGTTACTTATTCTGAACCTGAAGTTGCCTCAGTTGGGCTAACCACAGCGCAAGCTAAAGCAGCTGGACATGACGTGGTTGAATTAAATTACGATCTTGCTGGAAATGGTAAAGCCCAAATTCTGAAAACTGCCGGATCGGTAAAGTTAGTAGCGGCAAAAAATGGACCAGTACTTGGAATTCATATGGTTGGTGCACGAGTTGGCGAATTAATTGCGGAAGCACAATTAATTTACAACTGGGAAGCCCAAGCATCCGATGTTGCTAATCTGATTCACGCTCACCCAACCCTCTCGGAGGCGATGGGCGAAGCGCATTTAGCGCTGGCTGGAAAACCTCTACACGCCCATGGATAGAATTATGACCTTGGCATTAACGCACCGAGCTTTTAAAGGAGCAACGAGATGAGTTTTTCAGTAAAGATGCCAGCACTTGGTGAGAGCGTAAGTGAAGGCACAGTTACTCGTTGGTTAAAAAAAGAGGGCGACCAAGTTGCGCTAGACGAACCACTCCTAGAAGTTTCTACCGACAAAGTTGATACTGAAATTCCATCACCTGCTGCTGGTACGTTAGAGAAAATTTTAGTTCAAGTAGATACTACGGTTGCTGTCGGAACAGATTTAGCTTTAATTTCAGAGGGCGCTACCGCGGTTGCAGCGCCAGTTGTTGCAGCGCCAGTTGTTGCAGCGCCAGTTGTTGCAGCGCCAGTTGTTGCAGCGCCAGTTGTTGCCGCGCCAGTTG
>JABMMO010000041.1 GCA_013205455.1 Actinomycetota bacterium | reverse complement strand
CTTGATGCCGCGGGTGTATGGATATTCGCCTGGTTTTTCGATTGCGCTCATTATTTGTTTCGATCTTCTAGTTGTTTTTTCAAAATTTTCTTGGCAATTTTCCCAGTTGAATTCAACGGAAATTCTGTAACAATCAAAACTTCTTTTGGCTTCTTGTATGTTGCCATTCTAGATTTGCAATGCTCTAGAACTTTATTGACAAGCTCATCACCTTTTGCAGTTGCGTTTGGTGCAAGAGTTACCATAGCAACTACGCGTTGACCCCATTCAGCATCAAAGACACCCATCACCGCTACTTCAGAAATATCAGTTACCTCTGCAATCACGTCTTCAATCTCGCGTGGATATATGTTGTAACCACCACTAATAATCATGTCACCTTTGCGATCAACCAGGAATAGCCGATTTTCTAAATCTAATCGACCAAGATCTCCAGTATGTAACCAACCATCACGAACAGCTTTTGTAACAGTTGGATCGCTGCCAGCTGCACCGTAATAACCGCGCATCACATGATCGCCGCGCGTGATTACTTCGCCGATTTCACCTTGTGGAACATCTTGACCAGCTTCGTCAACGATTCGAATTTCAACTGTAGTACAAGGGTTTCCAGCGCTGGTGAGAATTTCGGGATCCTTAAAGAGACCAAGCTCGTGATCCGCAGCGCTCAAAACAGTAACTGGTGGTATCGCTTCGACTAATCCGTAGTACTGCACCATGTTCTTTGTAATCCGGTCATAACACTGGCGAATTTGTTCTGGCGGCATTGGGGCACCGGCGTAACCAAGCATTTTTAAATTCGACATTTTTTCGCGGGTCATATCTTCCATAGCGAGTAGGCGCGCCACCATTGTAGGAACTAGCGCGGTTGCGTTAGCGCCTCGATGTTGAATTGCCTCAACCAGCGCTTCGGGTTCATACTTTGCTTGCACTATTTGTTTAGCGCCAAATGCAAAATATGGCAACACAAAAAGTCCACTTGTATGTGTTACTGGACCCGCATGGACCCAACAATCGTTCTCATTAAGAGTTCTACCGAAAATATCCGTAACTATGTTTCCTAAACTAGCTAACCGATTTCTATGGGTTCGAATCGCACCCTTAGGATTGCCAGTAGTTCCACTTGAATAATTTAATGAAACTAAACTATCTGGATTAACTGCAAGTAAAAGCGGTTCGGTGGATTGTTTTGCTAAGAAATTTTCATAATTAATCGTGCCAGCATGATCACCTTTAATTAAAATTATATGATCCACAATCTCTCGGACCGGGGCGGCTTCATCCCAAAACTTTGCATCCATAATTAATACTTTTGCGCCGCAATCTTTCGTAATGCGAACCCAATCAGTTGGGTGTAGCCGATAATTGAGTGCGACTCGACAAAGCCCAGCGCTGGAAATTCCTAAATCGGATTCAATATATGTATTTTGATTCGATTGTAAATCTAAAACTCGATCGCCCTCTGCGAGTCCTAGTTCTTTAAGCGCTCTTGCTAGTTGAAAAATTCGAGAACCAATTTCACCAAAAGTTATAGAACCCTCGGGACCTTCGACTGCGATTCGATCACGATAACGCCGCATGGAACGGGCAACAATTGTTCCGACATCCATTTGGCTCTCCTAGTTCAATCTCTTAATTATTCGCTGCGACGTAAGCGCTATCCAACACCCAAGCCCCATCCGAGAGAACAGTTACAGGGTTTATGTCTAACTCAAAGCCATCATCCCAACCAGCGGTTGCATCTGTGATTCTTAGCACGAGCTCAATAAATGCGGCACGGTCCGCCGCTTTTGCACCGCGAACTCCAGTGAATAATTTTGCCAAGCGGGTTTCGTCAATCATGGCATTTACATCATCACTACTTACAGGTAAAAGTCGAAGTGAGGTGTCATTGATAACTTCTGTTAAAACTCCGCCCACGCCAATTGTTAAAACACGTCCGAGTGGTGATGGCGTGATGCCAACTAAAACTTCCACACCCTTAGGTACAAAACGCTCAACGAGAACTGATGCCTCGCCGCCTTTCGCAATTGAAATTAAACGATCAAAAACTTCTGGGGCTTGCTCAGTAGAAATATCTAGCACAACTCCGCCAGCATCACTCTTATGCAATAAGCCTGGAATAACAGCTTTCAAGACTGCTCGGCCGCCAACTTTTATAACCGCTGCACTAACCTCACTCTTCTTGGAAACAACTAGCGATTCCGGAACTGGCACACCAACGCTTTGCCATAAATTCTTTAGCTCTACCTCGCTTGCACCAGCATTTGGGGTTGCAGTTGTTAGCACTAGCGGCTTGCGTGAATATTTTGGAATTGGCATAGAAACAATTCGTAATAATTCAAGTGCCCGAGCAGCACGCTCTGGGGTTGGATATACCGGAATATTAAATTGGGCTAATTTTTTTGCAGCTAACGGAGCTAGCGATTGCGCACCAGTTCGAGCAACCACAATTGGAAGCGATCTAGTTTCCCCGGCTGCACCTAGCGCATTAGCAATTCTTTCAACATCATCACCAACTAGGACACAGAACGCCGCGATAATTGCATCAACGTTCATATCATTTACTAATATCGACATACATTTTTCAAATAGTTCTGGTGACGAAATCACAGCGGCAGTTACATCAACCGGGTTAGTAGAGTTTCCGTAACTTGGGATAAATTCATCTAGCGCTGCAATGGTTTTGGGTTCTAACTCGGCTAGCTCTAGTCCGCATGCTTCTAGCGCATCAGTTCCAAGAATTCCGCTTCCGCCCGAAGTAGTAATAATTGCTACTCGCTTGCCGGTTAGCTTTGTACCAGTCGTAAAAACTGCGCCAGCATCGAGCAACTCTTCAACATTGTTCACTCGCGCTGCTCCGCTAGCTTTAATCGCGGCATCAACTACCCGATCACCAGTTGCTAGCGCGCCGGTATGTGATGCTGCTGCTTCGGCACCAGCTTGAGAGCGGCCAGCTTTCAAAATTGCAGTTGGTTTTTTAGCAGCTATCTCGCGTAATTGTGCAATCTCAGTTAAACCTTCGGTGTAAATTAAAATTCCAGTAACTTCTTTATCTTCAGAGAGCGCCGTTGCGATATCCATTGCACTTACTTCAGCTTCGTTTCCAGTTGTCACCACAACACCAATTGGTAAATCTCTATCTAAACCAAGTGAGTAAGTACCATAACCGAGCGCACCGGATTGGCTCACTAACGCAAGTGATCCTGCCGAAAGCGCAGTGCTATCTGATGAAAAAACTGGTGAAAAAGTTGCAGTTAATTTTGCAGCGCCGCCGACTGAGCCTATGCAATTGGGACCAACTAATCTCATCCCAGAATTCTTAGCAATAGCAACTAACTTTTCTTGTGCAAGCGCACCAGCTTCATCCGCTTCGGCGAATCCAGATGCCATGACGGTTACAACTGGGATACCAGCGCTTGCACAATCTGATACCGCTGCTTCAACCGAGTTTGATGGCACCATAATTAGCGCTAAATCAATTGGCTTCTTAATTTCAGAGATCGAAGTAAAAGCAGTAATTCCTAAAATAGTGCCACCTTTTGGATTTACTGGAAAAATTTCACCTTGGTAACCATGTCTTAATAAATATTCAATTGGTAGCCGACCCATTGCGCCGACGCGTTCAGTAGCGCCAATGATTGCAACAGATTTAGCGGACCAAAGATTTGCAAGTTTGTTCATTAAAGAACGGCAAACCCTTCAACCTCTACCAACGCTTCAATATCCCAAAGCCGAGTTACTCCTACTAAAGTCATCGCCGGATAATCTTTACCAACTAATCGCTGCCAAACTTTCCCAATTTCCCGCGCATTTGCACGGTAGTTCTCGGGATCCACTGAGAAAATTGAAAGTTTCGTTAAGTTAGAAGGATTTCCGCCAGCCTCAGATAGCGCAGTTAATAGATTAGAAAGTGCTTTTTCGAACTGTTCCACAATGCCGTTTCCGACGATTACACCTTCTTTGTTTAACGCAGTCTGGCCAGCAAGGAAAATTAATTTCCCACCCTCGGTAGCAACCGCATGTGAGAACCCAATCGGAGCAGCTAATGACTCTGGGTTTATTCGCTTTAATGTGCTCATTTTTTCTCCCCAATTGTGGTGGCATCTAACCAACGCGCTTGGCCAGTTTCACCGTTACTTATAAAGTCAATTGCAGCGCTGGCAACTTCATCGGAAGTTAACAATCGGCCACCTGGTTGTTTCAAAGCAAGTGCGGCCCGTAACTCATCTCGAGTTTTACCAGTCCTTGCTGCTGTTACATCTAAACCTTTATCTAACATTGGCGTATCAACATAACCAGGGCATAAGGCATTCACAGTAATTCCGTACTTGTTTAATTCGATAGCGCTAGCGCGGACTACGCCCACTACTGCATGTTTTGAAGCTACATATGCAGTGACAAATGCTTCACCCATTAAACCTGCAATGCTTGCAATCACAATTACTCGACCAGAGTTCTGAGTTTTCATAATTGGAGTTACTGCTCGAATAAATCTAAATGG
>JABMMO010000040.1 GCA_013205455.1 Actinomycetota bacterium | reverse complement strand
TAGATTCGTTAGATGGCGATGGTTACAGCGCTGAAGTTGTCGAACGCGGTCGCACACTTTCTGGTGGGCAACGTCAACGATTATCGCTTGCAAGATCGCTTTATGTTGATGCACCGATACTGATTTTGGATGATCCAACCAGTGCAGTCGATGCTCATACCGAAGCTCGAATCGCCACGCGATTACGGGAAGTAAGAAATCATCAGACTACGATAATTTTTACAACTTCGCCGCTAATTCTCGATCATACCGATCGAGTAATTCTCTTAGTTAATGGCTACGTAAAAAACACTGGAACGCATCAAAATTTACTTACTACCGATAACACCTACCGAGATTTGGTGGTGCGCGGCGAATGAAGTTCTTTAAGCATAAATACCCAAAACCAGTCGATGAGAAACGGTTGCCAGCAAGTGCATATCCGGCTCCACCAGAAGATGCCGCACGAATCGAAAAAGGTTTTGGGTTGGAACGCGCTGCAAATCGATTGCCGATCGCAACCGAGAAAACTGTAAATAAGGAGATGTGGTCACTTTTATTGGCCAACAAAAATGGTTTTATTTGGGTGGCGATTTTTCAATTATTCACCACCATTGCCGCGCTAATACCACCACGAGCATTTGGGAATTTGTTGGAGCGCTTGAAAACTGATCCGCAAAATGTTGTGTTATCGAAAACCATAATAATCGTGATTTCAGCTTTAGTTGTGCAAACACTACTTGTCTATCTAACTAAAGTGCGAGCTTCAATACTTGGTGAATTTGTACTCTCATCCCTGCGCGAAAGATTTATCGAACGAGCAGTCCAGCTACCCCCAAATGTTGTCGAACGGGCTGGCTCTGGTGAACTTCTTACTAGAACTACAACCGATATTGATAAAGTAACTTGGGCAGTCCGAGACGCTGTTCCAATTATCACGATCTGCTTAGTACAGATTCTTGGAATATCAGTTGCAATCGCATTTACAGCGCCCATCTTTTTTGCGGCAATATTTATTGGAATCCCATTTCTTTTCGCCGGAACCCGTTGGTATCTGAGACGATCACCACAGGCCTACCGCGTTGAATCTTCTTCTTATGCGATTGTGAATTCGGTGTTGATTGAAACGGCCGAATCAGGTCGCACGATAGATGCGCTTCGATTAGGTGAAGAGCGAAGTTTGCGCACTCACGCCACAATTTCTCGTTGGTTGCAATGGGAGCGTTATACATTACGCCTGCGCACTAGATGGTTCCCGCTCGTGGAGACTAATTACATAATTCCAGTTAGCGCTGTTTTATTAATGGGTTCCTACCTTTATCATGATAATAAAATATCGATAGCGCTAATAACTTCGGGGCTGTTATACGCCCAAATGTTGGCCAACCCAATAGAGCGAATGCTCTGGTGGATCGACGAATTACAAACTGGAAAAGCTTCACTCTCTCGACTTCTTGGTATTTATGAAATTGAAGAACGGGAAATTCGAAACGCTTCCCCAGATGGCGAAGAAATTTCCGGCGAAAATGTCACATACGGTTATCGTGAAGGTCGCGATGTTTTAAAAAATCTTTCTTTCTTAGTTTCACCTGGTACGAAGTTAGCAATTGTTGGGCCATCGGGTGCTGGTAAATCAACGTTGGGTCGGTTATTAGCGGGCGTACAGCCGCCTAACCGCGGAAAAATAACAGTCGGTGGCGCTGAGATCGGTTATCTACCAGTCGAACAAGCCCGTACCGAAGTGGCTTTAGTAACCCAAGAACACCATGTATTTGTGGGCACGTTAAAAGAAAACGTAACGCTAGCGCGGCCGGATGCAACCGATGATGAAGTATGGCGCGCATTAGCCGCAGTTGATGCCAGCGAATGGGCGAAAAATTTACCGGAGGAATTAGCCACAGTTTTAGGTACAGGTGGCCATCGATTGTTACCGGCGCAAGCACAGCAATTAGCGCTAGCGCGATTAGTGCTAGCTGATCCGCACACATTAATTTTGGATGAAGCAACTTCCCTATTGGATCAAAAAGCTGCTAAACATTTAGAAGCCTCACTTGGTGCAGTACTTTCGGGCCGAACCGTTATTGCCATTGCACATCGCTTACAAAGCGCTCATGATGCAGATCTGATTGCGGTTATTGAAGAAGGCAAAATTACCGAATGGGGATCGCACGATAATTTGATGAAAGCTGATGGCGCATATGCAAAACTTTGGCGATCTTGGCGTGATGAGAGTTAAATTTAACGGTAACGAGACCTAATCCCACAGTTTTCAAGATGCAGATGCGAATGATTTGCAATAACCTCCACCTATGCAGACCAAAGCAGCCGAAAAGCGCTCACTACGAGCACATCTGCGCTTTGAGCGCCATGAAATCCCAGCTCTCGTTGGAACCATGGGAACCGTCCTTTTGCTTCATATTTTGGGTTGGGGTCTATTTATCTATTACAACTCAAATCCTAAATACAATTCAATTGTCGATGGTAAAGGTGCGCTGATTTATGCGGGTGCTGGTGCGCTCGCTTATTCCTTCGGGTTACGTCACGCTTTTGATGCAGACCACATAGCAGCTATCGATGACACAACTAGGTTGATGTTAGCAAAAGGAAAGAAACCACTTGGTGTTGGACTTTTCTTTTCATTGGGCCACTCAACAATTGTGCTTGCACTTTCAATTGCAGTCGCAATCGCAGCGAAACAAGCAGCAAAATTTCAGGAAAATTTCGCCGAAACTGGCGGAATTATCGGAGCTTCGGTTTCTGGCTTCTTTCTCTATTTAATTGGAATTTTGAATCTAGTGATCTTGATTGGTGTAATCAAAGTATGGAAACAAGCAAAGAGCGGCAAGTTCTCCCATGAGCATCTAGAAGAGTTATTAAATGATCGCGGCTTGATGCGCCGAATTTTCCGTGGAAAATTCAAAAAAGGTTTTGATCATTCCTGGCAGCTATATCCAATTGGCGTTCTCTTTGGACTTGGATTTGATACCGCAACTGAGGTTGCTCTACTCGCGCTCTCCGCAACTGCCGCCGTGGGAACTGTTGGTGGCACACTGCCACCGTTAGCGATAATTGCACTACCTTTGATTTTCGCTGCCGGTATGTCTTTGATGGATTCACTCGATGGAATCTTTATGACAAAAGCATATTCTTGGGCATTTACTTCACCACTTCGGAAGATTTACTACAACTTAACTACAACTTCACTTTCAATATTTGTGGCGTTAGTAATAGGTACCATCCAATTAACTTCAGTATTAGCTGATAAAACAAGTATTGATAATTACCAGCCATTTACTTATTTTGCTTCAATTGATTTGAGTAAGGTTGGCTACTTTATCGTCGGCAGTTTCGTATTAGCTTGGCTCTTCTCAGTTGTTGTATGGCGCTACGGCAAATATGAAAGTAGATACTCTTCAGGTTTAGCCGAAACTGAACACCAGCACTACAGTATTAAATTGGTGGAGTAGTTTTAATCTAGAAAGAAATCGAGCAAGAAATCTTTAGTACCAGGTACGACTGCATACTTATCTAAATCGGTAATTCCTTCGGAAGCCAACACTTCATCGTCAACAAAGAAATTCCCGGTGCATTCAGTCGCTGGTCGATTGAGAATAATGTAGGCAGAGTCGGAGAGAATCTCCGGTTTGCGACAAGCATTCACATCGACGCCAGGAATCATTTGCAGCGCTGCAGTATCAATTGCAGTACGAGGCCAAAGCGCATTCACGGCAATCTTGTCGCGCTTAAATTCTTCCGACATTCCAAGAACGCACATACTCATTCCGTATTTTGCCATCGTGTAGGCAACATGATTTTTAAACCAGATTGGCCGCATCGATAATGGCGGCGATAAATTTAATATATGGGAATTTCCACCTTCGGCAGCGCTCTTTCTAAGATGTGGGATCACTGCTTGTGAAGTTAGAAACGTGCCTCGAACATTTACATCAAACATCAAATCAAAGCGCTTGGCAGGTGTGACTTCAGTTTTGGTTAAATTTATTGCGCTAGCGTTATTAATCAATATATCTAGGCCGCCAAATTGTGCTGCAGCTGCCGCAACTGCTGCGGCAATTTGCTCCTCATCGCGTAAATCGCATTGGATGGGCAAGGCTTTGCCACCAGCTGCCTCAATCTCTTTCGCTGCAGAGTAAATAGTTCCGGGTAATTTCGGATTTGGTTCGGCGGTCTTAGCCGCAATTGCAATCGAGGCGCCATCTTGCGCTGCTCGTAGCGCGATTGCCAATCCGATTCCGCGCGATCCCCCAGTGATAAAGATTCTTTTGCCGGCCAGTGACATATTTCTCCTTATTTTTTCGTTGTTTTATTCGCTAAGAATTTCATAAAGGCGGCTTGGGCCTCATCCGATTGCAAAGCCAATTTAAAAAGTTCGCCTTCAGCACGCATCACAGCAGTAACCGCATCATGGTGTCCGCTCTTCAATAGCGCCTTCGTTTGAATTACTGCGCTAGGTGGCTGGTCCGCAATTGCAGTTGCATATTCTGCTGCAACTAAATCCGGGGTTTCCGAAATTTCGGCTACTAGACCAACCTCTAGCGCGAATTTTGCATCAAATGGCTCGCCGAGTAAGAATACTTTTGATGCGCGTTGATGCCCGACAAGTTTTGGAAATAGATAACTAGAGCCGAACTCTGGTACTAAACCAAGAGTTACAAAAGGCATGGAAAAATTCGTATCTGGCGCGGATACAACTAAATCGCAGTGAAGTAAAAGCGTAGTTCCGATCCCCACAGCATTACCGTGAACCGAAGCAATAATCGGTTTTGGGAAATTGTGAACTGCCGATAAAAATTGCATCACCGGTGAGTTCTCTTCTAGCGGTGGATCGTTAAAGAAATCTCCGATGTCGTTGCCGGCGGTAAAATGTTTACCTTGAGCCGAAAAGATTAAAACTCGGATACTGAAATCCCCAGCTGCTTCATTAACCGCATCTGCTAACGCCGTATACATTGTTCGAGTTATTGCATTTTGCTTTTCTGGGCGATTAAAAGTGAGTGTTAGCACTCCATTAGAAACAGATTTCAAGATTTCATTCATGCGCGCATCATAATGCAAGCCCTTGCGAACTCAAATATAGAGTCGATATAACAAAAGAACGTGATTTCACGACATAATAAAGATAATAATTTCATGAATGAGCAATGGAGAGCCACCATGGAACACATGACAATATTAACCAGAGAACTGACCCCGTTCGAGCACCTGGTCGCGGGTTTACTGTGTGACGGTTTATCAAATTTTGCGATAGCTATAGAAACCGCACATACTGAAAAGGTTGTAGAAAATACAGTTTCACGAATGTCAAAAGCACTTGACGTTAAATCTGCACCAAATATTAATATCCGAGTGTTAATTGCACTTGCATACCGTGCGCACTTTGGCGATAAAGCTTTTGATAAATTAAATGTCGCTTGTAGACATATGGTTCTTGGCCCGAGCGGTGAACAAGTCTGTTCCCGTCATTAGGTCCCACTAATTTCTTAACAACTAACTTGCGATAGTTCCAGCAATAAATTCCTCGACTCTAACTCTTGCAGTCTCATCCGAATATTGCTCCGGTGGCGATTTCATAAAATAACTCGACGGCGAAAGTAGCGGCCCACCAATTTTTCGGTCCAGCGCAATTTTTGCGCAACGGAGCGCATCTATGATTACGCCAGCAGAATTTGGTGAATCCCATACTTCCAATTTATATTCAAGGTTTAGCGGAACATCACCAAAAGCTTTTCCTTCAAGGCGAACATAAGCCCACTTACGATCATCTAACCATTGGATGTAATCAGAAGGTCCGATGTGAACATTCTTCTTGCCAATATCGTAATCAAGTTGTGAAGTTACCGATTGCGTCTTTGAAATTTTCTTTGATTCAAGACGATCGCGTTCTAGCATGTTCTTGAAATCCATATTTCCGCCAACGTTTAATTGGTAGGTGCGCTCAAGATGAACGCCACGATCTTGAAATAGCTTGGCCAAAATTCGGTGTGTAATTGTTGCGCCTACTTGAGATTTAATATCGTCACCAACAATTGGTAGCCCAGCAGCTGTGAATTTTGCAGCCCATTCTGGATCAGATGCGATGAATACCGGCAAAGCGTTAACAAACGCACAACCTGCATCAATTGCAGATTGAGCATAAAATTTTGCCGCTGTTTCAGAACCCACCGGCAGATAACAGATTAATACATCGATTTTCTTAGCTTTTAAATCAGCCACGATATCTACTGGGGCCGCAGCGGATTCTGCAATGGTTTCGCGGTAATAGCGACCGAGGCCATCGAGAGTGTGGCCGCGTTGCACTATTACGCCGGTTTTTGCAACGTCTGCAAATTTGATGGTGTTATTTTCGCTAGCCCACATGGCTTCTGAAATGTCTAAGCCAACTTTTTTAGCATCAACATCGTAAGCTGCGATGAATTTAATGGAATTGATGTGGTATCCGCCAAGAACTGGGTGCATTAAACCCGGAATCTCTTTATCTATAGCGGCGTTTTGATAATAGGTAACTCCTTGAATTAGCGAATTGGCGCAATTGCCAACACCAATAATT
>JABMMO010000039.1 GCA_013205455.1 Actinomycetota bacterium | reverse complement strand
GTCCCAGGCCGCGCTCCAACAAAGTGCGCGAGCTAAGCCATCATCAAGTTTGCCTAAGTGGGATTTTAGAGTTGCAATTGATCGGTCATCGAAGCGAATTTTTCCGTAACTTAAATCGCGATCGTTAAGTAGTAATAGATCTGCAACTTTCTCACCGGCTAACTCTTTAACTTCCGTAAGTGCGCCAGCAACATCTAGCTCAACCGACTTACGAAGCTTCAGATTTAATCCACTTAGATCATAAAGTCCGACTGCCATTCGATGCGGCCGTAATTCGGTAGAACCAACCGGCATGGTTGGGGCTTCTTGGATAACCGAGATAGCAGAGTAGGTATCGCCACTAATTTCTAATTTAGGGCGAAGCGTGTTAACGCCAGAAGTTTTCAACCAAGTATCTACCCAAGGTTTTAAATCACGACCACTGGTTGCAGTTAATTCATTTAGTAAGTCATCCAAAGTTGTATTTTTAAATGCGTGCTTTGCAAAATACTTTTGCAAACCAGAAATGAAATTATCTCGACCTACATGTGCCACCAATTGATGGAGCGCGGAAGCTCCCTTTGCATATGAAATACCATCGAAATTAGCCTTTACGGTATCGATGTCGATCATGTCGGTAGCTATTGGGTGAGTGGAAGTTAGTTGGTCTTGGCGGTAAGCCCAATTCTTTCGCTCCGTATTAAATCCGGCCCAAGCATTTTTAAATCTTGTTGCTTCAACTAAAGCTAAATAAGAAGACCATTCAGCGAATGATTCATTTAACCAAAGGTCATCCCACCACTTCATCGTCACCATATCGCCAAACCACATGTGGGCCATTTCATGCAAAATTGTGTTGGCTCGTGCGCTATACATTCGTTCCGTTACTTTTGAGCGGAATACCAGTAGGTCTTCGCGGAATGTTACTGCGCCAGCATTTTCCATTGCACCCCAGTTGAAATCAACAACGGCGATTTGGTCGTACTTTGCAAAGGGATAAGCCAACCCAAATACATTTTCAAAATAAGCAAAGCCTTGTTTGGTGATTAAGAAAACATCTTCCGCATCTAGAAACTCAAAGAGAGATTTGCGGCAGTAGATTCCAAGTGGAATTGTTTTCTTACCAACGTATCTGTCATGGATATGCGCATATGGTCCTGCAATCAAAGCGTATAAATAGGTAGGGAGTAGTGGAGTGGTTTCAAATTCCCATTTGCTCTTCTTGTTACCTAAATCTGACTTACTCTTTTCAGTATTATTTGAAATGACTTCCCAATGACTAGGCGCAATTGCAGTGAGCGTGAAAGTCCCCTTCAAATCTGGTTGATCAAAGCACGGGAACATGTGTCGGATGAATGCGGTTTCACCTTGAGAATATAGATATACCTCGTTATCAACCGGGTCGACCGAACGTTGTAATCCTTCGCCACTCTTAGAATAAATCGCCTCTATCTCTAAAACTAATTCATTACTTGCTGCTAAATTCTTGAGAAATACAGATTCACCATCAAAATCCGTAACATCAACCGATTGGCCGTTAAGGGTTGCGGAGATAATCCGCTTACCGACCGCGTCTACGAAAGTGTCATAGCCTGGTTTGTTGCAGGCAAACTTCACAATTGTCTTAGCTATAAAGGTCTCTTCGCCATTGGTTACATCTATGGTCACGTCATAACTTGCGACGGTTAGATGGGAAGAGCGCTCTAGCGCTTCAGCTCGTGAAATGTTTTTACCAGGCATGGTTTCCTCTCGAATTTTGGAAATCCTATCTAAAAAGTGATGGCAGGCTTAACCACTATGAAACCCCTAAACGACCGCCTACCTTCGATTAGAAGTTATACGTTGCGGGGAAATCGAATGACAGATGCGCAGGCTGAAGCGATTACAAAATATTCAGATAAATTCTGCTTACTGTCGGAAAGCCCAATTACTCCACATGAATTATTTTCGAACTCTAAAGAAATAATTGTCGAAGTTGGAAGTGGCATGGGGGAGGCAACTGCGCTAATTGCAGAACAATTTCCAGAAACTGGATTTATTGCAATCGAAGTACATACACCTGGAATCGGTGCGTTATTGATAAAAATTGCAGAAGGCGAACTTTCAAACCTTAGATTATTAGAAGACGACGCCACAGTTGCACTTCGAGACTCCTTTCCAAATCACTCCATAAATGCTTTCCACATTTTCTTTCCAGATCCGTGGTCAAAAGTTAGACAACGAAAGCGCCGCATTATTCAAGGGCCGTTCCTAGATATTCTGGCAAATAAATTGAAACCAAATGGGCGAATTCATATCGCAACCGATTGGCAAGATTATGCAAATTATATTAAGAAAGTATTTTTAGAACATTCAGCATTTGAAGGCGGAATTGTGGAGCGACCTGATTGGCGTCCGCTTACTAAGTTTGAAGGAAAAGGGTTACGAAAAAATCATAACGTCACAGATTTTACTTACACCTTAAAAAGTTAAAGCTTTCCATCCCGTTCGTACTTGCTAATCAAGTTAACCCTACGAACATGACGTTCATCGCCCGGAAAAGATTCAGCTAAGAAAGTATCTACAAGTTTTAAGCAGAACTCTTCCCTATGCATACGGCCACCGATAGAAATAACATTTGCATTGTTATGTTCCCGAGCTAATTTGGCAGTTTCAATGCTCCATACAAGTGCTGCACGAATTCCTTTTACTTTATTTGCAGCCATTTGTTCGCCATTGCCAGAACCTCCTAAAACAATTCCGAATGAGCCTGGATCGGCCGCTACGCCTTCTGCGCACAAAATACAGAAGACTGGATAGTCATCTAGCGCGTCATAAACATTTGGCCCGTGATCAATGACAGTGTGGCCGTTACCTTCTAAATGTTTAACAATCACATTTTTGAAATCAAGACCCGCGTGATCACTTCCGATATGAATTCTCATAGCGGTACTCTCTCAAAAAATAAGAAGAACCGCTGTACTCGAATCAGCGGTTCTTCTTATTTGTTTCTACCGTTCTTAAGCTACCCACGGAGGAAGGGAGTTAAGACTTTATGGTCGGCCGTGACCTTTACCCACACCGTGACCTTTACCCATACCGTGATCTTTACCCATACCTGGACCACGAACTTGGTTAACTTTTTCGGTGATGTGTGCGGTTAAGTTTGTCTTAAGAGTTGTTGCTTTCGCTGCTGTTAATTTTCCGGCAGCAAGATCGGCATCAATCTCTTTAGTTTTAGCTGCAACTAGTGCAGTGATTAGTGCGGAAGTTTTATTTCCAGCAATTGCTGCAAGAGTTTCTCCTGCGCGCAAGCGAGATTTGATTGTTGCAGCATCAAGTCCAATTATGGAAGCTATTAATGCTTCTTTAGCTACACGATCTGCAACTCTTTCTGTTTTAGATTCAGTTTTTCTGCCCTTGTCTTGCGCTGAAGCAAGTCCAGCAGTTCCTAATGAAAGAACAAGTCCAGTAGCGATTGCTGCAGCTACAAATTTCTTCTTCACTTTTCTCCTAGCAATTAATTCAAACGCCTTTGCGCTCGATGGCCCTATATAACTGATTGACCCTGTGGTAAAAGTATAGTTTTCCTTAGAGCCAGGTGTGAATTATGGACAGAACCCTCAAAGTTATGCTCAGTAGCGCTTATCTGAAAGACGAGAATCCTCTTTTAACCGTCATTAGAGAGGGAGCACTCTACTTAGTGGAAGTCCCCAGCCATGGGGAACCAAAACTCTCTAGGAGTGGGTCGTGATGAAAGCAAAATCAAGAAAAACATTTCTCTTTCCTCTAGTAATTTTTACATTGATTGCAACACAAATTTCGACAACGGCAAGCTCTGGCGCAATACTTGGAAAAACATTTAAAGCTGCAGGAAGAACAACTTCTGCAATTCCAACAATGTTATTAAGCGGCAGCGGTACACCTTCTGCTTCGGTTGGAATAAATGGTGATTTTTATATTGATAAAAAAACATTCAATTTATTTGGCCCAAAAGCAAACGGAAAATGGCCCGTGCCAATTAATTTAAAAGGTCCAACTGGATTAATGGGTCCGCAAGGCGTTGATGGAAAAACTGGATCAACGGGATCAGTTTCGGTAGGCAGTGCTGGTGATACTGGTGCACAAGGTGACACTGGCGCGACAGGTGCGACGGGTACAACAGGTGAAAAAGGCGATAAAGGTGACACTGGTGCGACGGGTACAACAGGTACTACAGGTACAACAGGTGCAACAGGTGAGCGAGGTGCAACTGGAGCTTCCGGTGGTTCTGGTGCAACAGGTTCACAAGGTGCAACAGGTTCACAAGGTGCAACCGGAGGTGCGGGTACAGCGGGAGTAAATGGCACTAATGGAACTAATGGAACGAACGGTTCTATTGGTTCACAAGGTGCTCAAGGGTTGAAAGGTGATACCGGAACCGTTGGTAGCACTGGTTCTGCAGGTCCATCAAACGCTTACTACGGTGACGTAACTTTCGCATCACAAATCTCAGGAAATGCTGGAAATAGTTCACTCAGTAATACTTTTGGAAATTTTACTGCAGGAAAATCTTATCTAGTAAACGTCCTCATATATGGAACTAATACTTTCAATTCGAGTTCAATTCCGCTTTCACTTTCAATCACTGCTACTTCAGGAACTCCAATAAAGACCACTAATTGGACCACTTATTCTGCAAGCAGTTATAGAGATGGAACTGTCAAGAACGAATACTGCATTTCTGCTCTTGTAGTGATTGATGGAACTTTAGTTGGTTCAACATTCAATATTAGAGCTGAAGTTTTTACGGGTGAGAATTTAGGTGCATCCAGTGTTTATGTCACATTAGTTGGGAAATACGTTTCGCAATTAGTGGGGAGTATTGGATAAATAAACTCCAAGGAAAAATTGGAGCGGGCGACGGTAATCGAAACCGCATGGCCAGCTTGGAAGGCTGGAGCTCTACCATTGAGCTACGCCCGC
>JABMMO010000038.1 GCA_013205455.1 Actinomycetota bacterium | reverse complement strand
GTCGAGATGCAAGTGCATTTACAACAGATGCACCAACGCCATGCAAACCACCAGTTGCATTATAAGAACCGCCACCAAATTTTCCACCAGCATGTAATTTTGTCATTACAACCTCAACACCAGTTAGTCCGGTCTTTGGTTCTTTATCTACTGGAATTCCGCGACCATCATCATGAACTTCGATTGATTTATCTTTTTCTAAATTAATTTCAATCTTTTTACAATATCCGGCTAGCGATTCATCGACCGCGTTATCAATGATTTCCCATAAGCAATGCATAAGCCCGCGACCATCGGTAGAGCCGATATACATTCCGGGACGTTTGCGAACTGCATCTAACCCTTCGAGTACGGAAAGATCTTTTGCGGTATACCCGTTTTCCGATGCAGATACCTCGGAAATACTTGAATTAGATTCGGTAGCCACGGAGGTGAAGAGTATCTGCGCGTTGAAAATTGCGATGTCATACGCGCCGAGTAGGCTGTGGAAATGTCGGTAATTCCATGAATTTTGACACGCCCGAGCGTAAAAAAGTATTTCGGCGAGCGGGGAATAAGGTAATAGTGGTTTGATGTTCCACTAACAGTAACGAAATAAGTACTTCACCTAGGCCAGAACAAGGAGAGCGTAATGACCGAACAAATGATTCTTGAAACAACTCCCCTTAATGCTGTTGATCGTTGCGATCGATGCGGCGCACAAGCATATGTACGTGCCGTTTTAATCTCGGGCGGCGAATTACTATTTTGTGGCCATCACGGAAAAGAGTATGCCGAAGGCTTGAAGTCGGTTTCAGTAAAGATTCACGATGAAACCGCTCGTCTTACCGAAGGGTCAACGGTTCGATAATTCGGTTTATCAGGCTTGGCTTTTTAGTAAATCTCTCTTCTGTATCAGATAAGTCAGTTAGATTAATTAAAGCATTAATTGCTAAGTAACGAATTGGTTCAAATTCCCAATTTCTAGAACGTCGATTCACAAAGTGCAAATCTCTAACTTCTGATTGATTATCCAATACTTCTGCTGCCATCGCTTTGCCTGCTAAATATGTCATAGTCATTCCATCTCCAGCATAGCCACCAAGTTCCCCATATCCACGATGGTTATCCCAGCGAACATACGGCTCCCAATCACGAGTAATTGCAATAGCGCCGCCCCATGAATGCGTGAACTTAATATCCTTAAGTTGTGGAAACCAACGTTTAGCTAGATTTCGTAACGCTTCATGGGTTTTACTGGAATTTTCGATAGTAGAACTACGTTTAGATTTAAATGGATATCGAGCGCCTCGACCTCCGATTGCTAATCGATTATCAGCAGTTCGTTGGGCATAATTAATTAGATGTGAACCCTCCGCAAAAGTGGCACGTTCAATATTTCCAACTTCGCGCCAAAACTGCGTTGAAAGTGGTTCGGTAGCAACCATTAACGAATAAAGTGGAATTTGTTCTCGTGGGGCGTTCCGAAATGCTTCTACACCGTTAATTATCCGTGGCGCTGTTACTAAGTTGCTGCCCACTAATAATTGGCCAGAAGCTGCAATCGTGGCAGCTGAATTTTCATAAATAGCCACGCCCTTTTTGGTGAGATGGCGCGCTAATGCGAGCAAGAGCTCCATCGGATTCACAACCGCAGAAGCAGGCGTGAGTAATGCACCAATCGAATCTGCAATTAAAATCTTTTCGGCTAATTCAGATTTGGATAGCCATCGATGGTCTGCATCTTCGCCAGCTTTTAATCGAGTGGCTTGGCCAGGATTACTTGCAAATATTATGGATCCACCGCTTGCAAAATTTGCTTCGGTTGCAAATTCGCTAGCAAAGTTGCCAATTTCATTTATTGAAGCTTTGAGCGCGGCAAAAATCGCAGCAGCAGCGCTATTTCCAATTCGCTCGGTTAATGTATTTTTTGAGACTGGATAGTCCGAAGAAACCCAACCACCATTCCTGCCGCTAGCTCCGAACCCGAGATGACGAGCCTCGAAAATTGCAATCTTTAAAGTTGGGTCGCCAGCAATTAAATGGAAAGCACTCCACAATCCAGAAAATCCACCACCAATAATTGCAATATCTAAATCTAGATTTTGATCTAACGTCGGATTATTACTGGGATTAACAGAATCCGCCCAAAGCGACAGATTTTGTTCGAGCGACATTTTTAAAGCGCTGGCGCTTCAAACCCGGTTGCTTTATGGGCACCATCACACCACGGTTTATTATTTGAATTACCGCAACGGCATAGTGAGAAATCTGTTTTAGATTCGATTACGTTGCCATCCGCATCAACAATATCAACAGTTCCAGTGATCCGAATCGAACCATTTTCTTTAATTCGCATAGTTACTTTTTCCGACATGTTAGCTCCTAATCTAGATAGTCTCTTAATACTTGTGACCGAGATGGGTGACGCAATTTCGACATAGTTTTCGATTCAATCTGGCGGATTCGTTCCCGAGTTACGCCGTAAACCTTACCGATTTCATCTAGTGTCTTTGGTTGGCCGTCAGTTAAACCAAATCGCATCGCAACTACGCCAGCTTCACGCTCTGATAACGTATCAAGGACCGAGTGCAATTGCTCTTGCAGTAGGGTGAACGAAACCGCATCTGCCGGAACGATCGCTTCTGAGTCTTCAATTAAATCGCCGAACTCAGAATCGCCCTCTTCGCCAAGTGGTGTGTGTAATGAAATCGGTTCGCGACCATATTTTTGAACTTCGACAACTTTTTCTGGAGTCATATCGAGCTCTTTAGCGAGCTCTTCTGGGGTCGGTTCGCGACCTAAATCTTGCAACATCTGACGTTGTACGCGAGCAAGTTTGTTAATAACTTCAACCATATGAACTGGAATACGAATTGTTCGCGCTTGGTCGGCCATCGCACGCGTAATTGCTTGGCGAATCCACCATGTTGCATATGTGGAGAACTTATAACCTTTGGTGTAATCAAATTTTTCAACTGCGCGAATTAGACCCAAGTTTCCTTCTTGAATTAAATCAAGAAAGAGCATGCCGCGTCCGGTGTATCGCTTTGCTAGCGAAACCACAAGACGTAAGTTTGCTTCGAGCAAGTGGTTTTTCTTGCGTCGGCCAATAGCGGCTAGCTCTTCTAGCTCTTTCTTTAATCGCTTATCAATTTTCTCGGTCCGTGATGCGAGTTTGATTTCACCTTTGCCGGATTTCAAGGCGGCTTCCGCAAAAAGTCCAGCTTCGATCGCCATTGCAAGTTCTACTTCTAGCTCAGCATTTAGCAGCGCGACTCGACCAATTTGTTTCAAATAATCTTTCACTGGGTCAGCAGTTGCACCTGCAGTTAAAACTGTCTGCGGTGGCGCATCATCTTCTTCACTATCTTTAAGTGTGAAGGCGTTTACCTCATTGGTGGATTCTTCAGTTAAGTTAACAACTCGAACTTCAGCTTTATCTGGATCAACTGGTTCTTCTGGAGTTTCCGCAACCAAAGCATCTAAATCTTCAAGTTCTACTTCTTCTAACTCGACATCTTCGCCATCAATTTTTTCAACAACTTTTTTTCCGCCCTTAGCAATTGGAGCACTTGGCACGCCAGACTTTGCCGCCTTCTGTGCTTCTAGCTCGGCCTTAGTTGGAAAGCGATGCGGCCCTTTTTTCTTTGCAGCAGCGGCTGTAGCGTCAGCTTCGCGTTTTAATTTCAGCGCTTCTAATTCAGCTTTAGTTGGAAATAATCTTGGCCCAGCAATTTTCTTAACCGGTTTCTTAACCGGTTTCTTAGCAACTTTCTTAGCCGCTTTCTTTACGATCTTCTTTGCAGATGGCTTCGCAACTTTCTTCTTCTTTGCGTTTTTGAGCGCACGAGTTACAGCCACTGATCGTCCTTTGTTTTGTCTGGCAACTTCACCAGGTAGTAATTCTCTTGGTTTTTCGGTCTTGCTCTCTTGGCTATATTATAATTTGTCCACAGGTTAATTTCTTACCAAATTGCGCAAAACGCGGGTCTATCTGCCCACTAAATCTAGTTTTAGCCCCAATTCGATGGTTTCTCGGATGATTTCACCGACAGATTCCACCTCAATCAGGAATCCATCATGACCAAAAGGTGAATTGATGGTCTTAACCGGTTTTGCACTCGGCGTTAGCTCCACGATCTCAGCCTGCAACCGCGGCGGGAAGAGACGGTCAGTATCGATTGAGACCACCACTACCGGGACTTTTACAGTGGCTAACGCTGCCGCTACCCCACCACGATCCCGCCCCACATCATGTGAATTCATGGCATCGGTAAGTGAAATATAAGTATTTGCATCGAAACGATTCTGTAATTTATCAGCTTGATGATCAAGATAAGACTCAACCGCATATCTACCAGTTTCATCGCCTTGCAATTCTCGTCCGAATCGCACATCCATTTCAGCTTCAGTTCGATATGTAAGGTGGGCAATCTTTCGCGCAATTCCCATTCCCGCAACGGGCCCAGAATCCTGATCGTAATAATCGCCGCCATGAAAATTTGGATCAGCTTTGATTGCAGTTATTTGAATCGAAGCGGTTCCAATTTGATCGCCAGTTGCGACCGCAGAAGATCCGATGGTGCAAATTGCGCCAATTCGCTCCGGATATTGAATTGCCCACTCCAAAGATCGCATTCCACCAAGCGAAGGACCAACTGCAATTACATATCCTGGAATGTTTAATTTATTTGTGAATACAACTTCCGCTTTAACCATGTCGCGTATTGTTAAAACTGGGAACCTAGATCCCCAACGTTTTCCATCCGGGGCAATTGAAGATGGTCCGGTACTTCCTTGGCAGCCACCAATTACATTTGGACAAATTACAAAATATTTATCAATATCGAACGGTGAACCAGGGCC
>JABMMO010000037.1 GCA_013205455.1 Actinomycetota bacterium | reverse complement strand
TCGTTGTACTACGCGGAGATATCAAGCGCGCCATTATTGAAATTGAATTTAATCGCAAAGATAAAGATGGTGCCAAATAATGCACGTAGATATGAAAGCACTTATTTCACTTACGACTGAGCGGGATATTCCGTTAGATCGTTTAATCACCGCGATTGAAATCGCAGTTAAGGCTGCGTATGTAAGTACCGATGATGCAAAACCATATGCGCATGCCAA
Organism: Actinomycetota bacterium; assembly: GCA_013205455.1. Taxonomy (GTDB): domain Bacteria; phylum Actinomycetota; class Actinomycetes; order Nanopelagicales; family Nanopelagicaceae; genus UBA7398. The sequence goes on along the minus strand of JABMMO010000037.1, from coordinate 7,579 downwards.
GTTAGATCGGGAAACTGGCGAAATCCGAATCTTGGTTCCAATTTTTGGTGAAGATGGCGAAAAAATTGACGAAATTATTGATGAACCAACTGGGTTTAGTCGGGTTGCTACTTCGACTGCGCGCCAAATTATTAAAGAGAAGATGCGCGAATCAAAAGATGCCGAAATTGTTGGTGAGTTCACGGCCTCAGTTGGCGACATAGTTTCGGGAGTAATTCAACAAGGACGAGATCATCGAATGGTTTATATTGATCTTGGAAGAGTTGAAGGAAAAATTCCACCGCATGAACAAGTTCCGGGTGAGATTTACACTCATGGCGAACGAATTAAATGTTTCGTTGTTGAAGTAAAGCAAGGAACGCGTGGCCCAGAAGTTGCACTTTCGCGGAGCCATCCTGCGTTAGTTAAACAATTGTTTGCGTTAGAAGTTCCAGAAATAAGAGAACGCGTTGTTGAGGTAATGGGAATTGCCCGTGAAGCTGGTCATCGGACCAAAATCGCAGTACGAACTCACCGCGCTGGCGTGAGTCCAAAAGGATCGCTAATTGGCCCGATGGGTGCGCGAGCTCGCGCCGTTATGGATGAACTTCACGGCGAAAAAATTGACATAGTCGATTGGTCAGAAGATCCAGCAGCTTATGTAGGTAATGCGTTGGCGCCAGCTCGAATTACTAGCGTTGAAGTGGTTAATTTAGAATCTCGATCTGCAAAAGTTGTGGTTCCGGATTATCAGTTATCACTTGCTATCGGTAAAGATGGCCAGAATGCCCGATTGGCGGCGCGGCTTACTGGATGGCGGATAGATATTCATTCTGATGCGCAAACCACGACAAATCAGGCAGAAAGTGCCGAAAATTCTCAACCAGAATTGGGGTAAGGTAACGCCATTGGAAACCGCAGGGTTTTCAGAAATCTATTTAGGAGCTAAGGCAATGGCACTCTAATGAGCACCGCAACATCATGAGTAAGTCAGGAAATTCGGTTTCGCGCTCCTAAGTAAAATTAAGAACGCGAGGCCCAGACAGGAGAACTGTGGCAAAGGTCCGCGTTTACGAATTAGCAAAAGATTTAGGGATGGATAGCAAGGAAGTCCTTGCAAAACTCCAAGAGATGGGCGAATTCGTCCGTTCAGCATCATCAACAGTTGAAGCGCCAGTTGTGCGCAAGATGTTGGAAAAATATCCCGTTGTTGCAAAACCGGCAGATGAGAAACCTGCAAAGAAAGCGCCAGCTAAGAAAGCCGCTGCGAAAAAAACTGCTGCAAAGAAAGCAGCGACAACGCCCGAGATAACTCCTGAAATTGAAGCAGCGTTGCAAGAGATGATGGATAAGAAAATCGCAGCCGCGCCAAAACCAACAGTCATGCCAACTGCGCCAACTCCTCCGATTGCACCAACAGTCAGAGCAAGTGCACCACGTGGCGGAAATAATCCATTTGCAACACCGCGACCACCAGCTGCGCGACCACCTCGTGCTGGAAATAATCCTTTTGGTTCCGCGAGCACAACAATGCCGCGACCACCACAACGTCCAACAACTCCAGGTCAACGTCCGCAAGGTGATCGACCACAAGGTGGTGGACCACGTCCTGGTATGTCTGGACCACGCCCCGGTTCAGTTCGCCCAGGTTTTGCGGCGCGTCCTGCGGGATCTCGACCACCACAAACCGGTGGAAGTACACGACCACAAGGTGGCGCACCTTTCCGTCCAGGTGGCGCAACTGGTGCAGGTGCACCAACAACCGGAGCACCAACAACTGGCGGTCCACAACGCGGCGGCGGTCGGCCACCACAACGCGGTGGCACTGCAGGAGCATTTGGAAAACAGAACGGTAAAAAGCGTAAGAATATAAAGAGTAAAAAAACTCGTAGGGAAGAGATAGATAACATGGCGGCGCCAACAATTGGCGGCGCAATAGTTCCACGCGGAAATGGCTCAACCCCAGTTCGATTACGCCGCGGATCTTCACTCGCAGACTTTGCCGAAAAAATTGGTGCAGATCCAGCATCTTTAGTTTCAGTGCTATTCCACTTGGGTGAAATGGTTACCGCTACTCAATCTGTTACTGAAGATGTTTTTGCAGTACTTGGCGGCGAATTTGGTTACGCGATCCAAATCGTTTCACCAGAAGATGAAGATCGTGAGATTCTCGAAACTTTTGATATTGACTTAGCGAAAGAAATTGAAGATATCGATCCAGAAGATCTTGAAATTCGCCCACCAGTTGTAACTGTTATGGGTCACGTAGATCACGGTAAGACCCGATTACTTGATGCAGTTCGCCAAACTGAGGTAATTAAAGGCGAAGCCGGTGGAATCACACAACATATTGGCGCATACCAAATTCACCATAACCATGACGGCACCGAGCGCGCGATAACTTTCATTGATACACCTGGCCACGAAGCATTCACTGCAATGCGTGCACGTGGTGCCAAAGTTACTGATATCGCTGTCCTTGTGGTTGCAGCTGATGATGGCGTTATGCCACAGACTATTGAAGCGCTCAACCATGCCCAAGCTGCAAATGTTCCGATCGTGGTAGCGGTTAACAAAGTTGATAAAGAAGGCGCAAACCCAGGAAAGATTCGCCAGCAATTAACTGAGTACAACTTAATCGCGGAAGAGTACGGCGGCGACACAATATTTGTTGATGTTTCTGCTAAAAACGGAACTGGAATCGACGCACTTATCGATTCGATTCTCTTAACCGCAGATGCAGCTATTGATTTACGTGCAATTGCCGACGATGTTGCGCGCGGTGTCGCGATTGAAGCTCACTTAGATCGCGGTCGCGGTCCAGTAGCAACGGTATTAGTGCAACGCGGAACTCTCAATGTTGGTGACGCAATTGTTGCCGGTGGAGCTTTCGGTCGCGTTCGTGCAATGATGGATGAATTCGGAAAAACTGTTGAATTTGCTGGCCCATCAAGACCAGTTCAAGTTCTTGGCTTTACTTCGGTACCAAGTGCCGGTGATTCATTTATGGTCGCATCAGATGATCGAACTGCTCGTCAGATTGCGGAGAAACGTCAGGCCGCAGAGCGACATGCAGCGCTATCAAAGGCTAGAAAGAAAGTTTCGCTGGAAGATTTTATGGAGCAAAGCAAAGTTACTTCACTCAACCTCATTCTCAAGGGCGATGTGAGTGGTTCGGTAGAAGCGCTGGAAGATGCGCTCTTATTGCTTGATGTTGGCAACGAAGTTGACTTACGTGTTATTCATCGAGGTGTTGGTGCAATCACCAAGAGCGATATCACTTTAGCCTCGGCATCATCTGCTGTAGTTATTGGATTTAACGTGAAGCCAGAGCCACAAACTGCAATCTTCGCTGATGAAGAAGGCGTTGAAGTTCGCTTCTATTCCGTAATTTATAACGCAATCGAAGAGATTGAGGCGGCCCTTAAAGGACTGCTCAAGCCAGAATACGAAGAAGCAATCCTTGGTAATGCTGAAGTCCGTGAAGTATTTAAGTCGAGCAAATTTGGAAATATTGCTGGTTCCGTTGTTAGCGACGGCATTATCCGACGTAACGCAAAAGCACGCATTTTGCGAAATAGCGTCTTAGTTGTCGATAACTTAACCATCGAATCTTTGAAGCGATTTAAAGATGATGCGACTGAAGTCCGCGAGGGCTTTGAGTGCGGTATCGGAGTTGGAACTTTCAAAGACATCCAACCTGGTGACGTAATCCAGGTATTCGAAATGCGTGAGAAAAAGCGAGTTTAATTATGGGCACATCACATCGCGCAGCAAAGGTCGCCGATCGCATAAAAGTAGTGATCGCGCAAACTCTTGAAACAAAGGTAAAAGATCCACGCCTTGGTTTCATTACCGTTACTGACGTTCGAATTACTGGTGATCTACAACAGGCTTCGATTTTCTATACAGTTTTAGGTGATGATGAATCAAAAATTCAAACCGCGAAAGCGCTAGAAAGCGCGCGAGGTTTACTCCGTTCCGAGGTTGGGAAAGAACTTGGGATGCGAATCACGCCGACAATTTCGTTCTTCGCGGATGGGCTTGCGGAATCCGCCCAGAATTTTGAAGATTTGCTTTCAAAAGTTAGAGAGCAAGATAAAGAATTAGCTGCGTTGCGCGAAGGTGCCGCCCCAGCAGGAGAAGCGGATCCTTATAAAGTCCATAAAGCGCGCGAGACTGATGCCGGTGAGTGACGGATTTCTAGTAATTGATAAACCAAGTGGCATTACAAGCCACGATGTAGTTGCGCGAATCCGTAAAGTTTTTGGAACTAAACGCGTTGGACATGCTGGAACGTTAGACCCGATGGCGACCGGTGTACTAGTTTTAGGAATTAACAACGGCACCAAGCTATTGCAATACATTACCGAAGGTAAGAAGCGATATTTAGCCACAATTAAATTAGGTTTTGCAACAGTCACTGATGACAAAGACGGCAAAGTTTTAACTACAGCCGCAATTTCAGATATTGAAAAAGTATCAGATGCGGAGATTAAAAGTAATTTACTAAAATTGATTGGCATAATCATGCAACGGCCAAGCTCGGTCTCAGCTATAAAAATAGATGGTAAGAGAGCGTATGACCGAGTACGTGAAGGTGAAGTTGTAGAACTACCAGCTCGCGAAGTAACAATTTATAGTTTAGAGATCTTAGAAATTTCTAGAGCCGAAGGCGCTATTGCTATAAAAATTGATGTTTCATGCTCTGCCGGAACCTATATTCGAGCAATTGCTAGAGATTTAGGGGATGTGTTAAAGGTTGGGGGACACTTGACTGAGTTGAGACGAAGTGAAGTTGCGCCGTTTTCTATCGAAGCCGCAGTATCTATTGAATCGATATCACCAGCAGATTTATTAAATGTAGTAGATGTGGCCAAGCGAATATTGCCAGCGCGTGTGATTGACCTTTCCGAAAAGAGCGAATTGAAGTTTGGCCGTTCGCTTTCTGCTTCCGAGTTTTCTGGAATTGGGATTGCGATCACGAGCGATAACGAACTCTGCGCTTTAATCGAGAATAAGAATTCTGGCGCACAGCCAATCACAGTTTTCGTGAAAGAATAGCCAGATGTCTGGTCATATTAAATGGTTTGGCGAACCGCTTAAAGGTGGCACCGTCGCCATTGGAATTTTTGATGGCGTTCACTTAGGACATCAAGAAATTCTTAACATCGCAAACGAATTTGGCGATCCAGTAACAGTTTTAACATTTGACCCACATCCAACCTCAGTTTTTGCACCAGACCGAACTCCAACAAAACTATTAACTTTAGATGATCGAGCCCACCAACTAATGTTGCATGGAGCCGAGGCTGTGGCGGTGATAAGTTTTGATGCTGAATTTGCGGCACTTTCTCCCGAACAATTTATCGAATCAATATTAATCAAAGAACTAGACGCAAAAAATATCGTGGTTGGTGCTAACTTCACTTTTGGCGCAAAAGCTGCTGGAGATGTAAATTATTTGAGATCAGTTTCCGAGAAATATGGTTTTACTGTTACCGGAGTCGAATTAGTCGAACACGAACATGGCATTGTCTCCTCAACGCGAATTAGAAAACATTTATTAAATGGCGGCGTAGAAATTGCGCGCGAACTTTTAACTCGACCACACCAATTAATTGGTCCAGTCATTCATGGTGAAGCGCGTGGCCGCGAAATTGGATATCCCACTGCAAACATTGAAGTTGCGACTAACTCAACTATTCCAAGTGATGGTGTATATGCGGGTTGGTTAACTGTAGGTTTAAATCGTTGGCCAGCTGCAATTTCAATCGGAACCAATCCAACTTTTGCGGGAGTGCGTGGCCGCCAAGTTGAGGCATATGCGTTAGATCGAGATGATTTAGATTTATATGACCAAGAGGCAATTATTGAATTTGGTTGGCGGCTTCGGGATACTTTGAAATTTGATGGGTTAGACCCGCTATTAATCCAGATGAAAAAAGATTGCGATAAAGCTCGAGATCTCACAAGTTTGAGAGGGTTGGAATAGCTCGATTTAAGCGGGGGAATACCACCGATTTCACTCTCGCATGCTCGCGCTGGTAACCTCTGCCCCGAGCGAGTAAGCGTGTTTTCGTGAACCAAACCGGAAACCCTCGTGACTGATGAAGGAGAACGAAATGGCGTTAAAGCCAGAAGTTAAAAAAGAAATTATCTCAAAATATGGTTCTTCGGCATCAGACACAGGAAGCCCAGAAGCTCAAGTCGCTTTACTTTCAAAGCGCATTGAAGAAATCACCGAGCATCTACAAACAAATAAGAATGACCACCACAATCGTCGTGGCCTTCTTCTACTTGTAGGTCGCCGTCGTCGAATTCTTCAATACCTAGCAAAAATTGATATCGAGCGTTACCGCGCGATCATCGAAAAACTCGGCATCCGCCGATAAATAAAAACACTAACCCACGGTCCAAAGTATTGGTCCTCGGTAGTGGCTTACGGATTTTGGTATTTGTTTTAGAAAATAGAAAACCCGTGGGCTTCGATCGAAGATCCATTCTTGTGCCGTAGGTTGGTCAAGAAAAAGGAGAGACCCATGGAGGGTCAAGAGCTACATAGCGCCGTTGCAATAATTGATAACGGCAAGTTCGGAAAACGAGAAATTCGTTTTGAAACCGGTCGCCTAGCGCGGCAAGCTGCTGGTACTGCAGTTGTATATGTTGATGACGAGACCATGTTGCTTTCAGCAACAACCGCATCAAAATCCCCACGCGATTCATTCGACTTCTTCCCGCTAACAGTGGATGTTGAAGAGCGTATGTACGCAGTTGGAAAAATCCCAGGATCATTCTTCCGCCGTGAAGGACGTCCATCTGAGGATGCAATTCTTACCTGTCGCTTAATCGATCGTCCATTGCGGCCATCGTTTGTTAAAGGACTTCGTAATGAAATTCAAATCGTTGTAACTGTAATGGCGTTAAACCCAGACCACATGTATGACGTTATTGCTATTAATGCGGCTTCAATGTCAACCCAATTAGCGGGATTACCATTCTCTGGTCCGATTGGTGGCGTTCGCGTTGCTTTAATCGAAGGTCAATGGGTTGCATTTCCAAATCACTCACAAGTTGAAAACGCTGTTTTCGACATGGTGGTTGCAGGTCGCGTAACTGCTGATGACGTTGCAATCATGATGGTAGAAGCTGAAGCCACAACTAAGACAATCGATTTAATTGCTGCTGGTGCAAAAGCCCCAACTGAAGAAATCGTTTCCCAAGGTTTAGAAGCTGCAAAGCCATTCATTCGCATACTTTGCGAAGCCCAATCTAAATTAGCAAAAGTTGCTGCAAAGCCAACTGGCGAATTTCCAGTCTTCTTGGATTACCAAGATGATGTTTTTGCCGCTGTTGAAAAATTAGCTAAGGCTGATTTAACTAAAGCTCTAACTATCGTGCAGAAACAAGATCGCGAAACCAAGATTGATGAGATTACTGCTTCTGTAAAGGAGAAGTTAACTTCTGATTTTGAAGGTCGCGAAAAAGAAATTCCAGCCGCAATTCGATCAGTCACAAAGAAGTTGGTTCGCCAACGAGTACTTCGTGACAAGGTCCGTATCGATGGCCGTGGTCTTCGCGATATTCGCGCGTTAACAGC
>JABMMO010000036.1 GCA_013205455.1 Actinomycetota bacterium | reverse complement strand
CCCCCTGCATGCCATGCAGGTGCGCTACCAGCTGCGCCATAGCCCCTTGATTTAGGGAGACCTTATCTCACTTCTACTTTTTATTTCTAATTTGAATATCGTTATCAGAATCTGGGTCGGCGCCACTTTCTTCACCATAAACAATCTCTGGCAGCGAGCCCGCATTGTGTTCTACTAAAACCCATTTATCTCTATGGTCCAATGGGTTCACACCTCGTTCCACAATTGACCATGCTGCATTTGATAGTCCGCCAATTACACTCCACTCGGCTTGCGGTAAATTTAAAATTTTGCCCAATGTGCATCTGGCAGTGCCGCCATGCGTAACGACTACTAGCGTGCCATCGAGATCAATTAAAGCCCGTTCTATTGCGGCTAATGCGCGTTCGGCAACTTCACTTCTGCGTTCGCCTATCTCGCCCGCTTTTTCATCAGTGCCATCAATCCATTTTACAAATCTTTCATAATCATTTTTTCGATTCTCTTCGCCAGTCTTGCCTTCCCAATTGCCGCCATTTGTTTCGCGTAAATCTTGGTCTTTTATAATTTCCAAGTTTACAATTTTTGCAAGTTCGGTAGCTGTTTTAAATGCTCGATCTAAATCACTTGAAATAATTTTAGTTGGTACCATTCCCGCCAAAATAGCCGCAGATCGTTTAGCCTGACTTACGCCCACACTATTTAATGAAATGTCTGAATGACCCTGAAATCTATTTTCAATATTCCAATCTGTCTGGCCATGTCGCCAGATAACTATCCGTTGCTTCTTCATAAAATTAATTTATCCGCGCTTTAATTTTTCTAACTCGGTTACTGCATCTAATTTAATAATTGGGCAATCACTCCAAAGTCGATCTAGCATGTAGTACTGGCGAATTTCTTCGCTCTGAATATGTACAACTAAATCTGAATAATCTAGTAATACCCAATGACCGGTACTTTCGCGACGAGCTGGCTTTTCACCGATCTCCGCTAACTTCCGTTCTACTTCATCAGCGATTGCATCTACTTGACGCTCATTTTGCCCAGTAACAATTAGAAATACTTCGGATAGCACCATCTGTTCAGATAAATCTACTGCGACTAGATTGGTACCTAACTTCTCAATAACAGCTTGTGCTGCTCTTTGAGTTAACGCAATCGTACTTTCACGCGCTGGCATAAAGCCCATTTCTCTCGATGTAATTTATAACTGAAACTGGTACCGCAGAGGCTACTTCTTTTCCAGCAATTAACGAATTTCGCACTTCAGTCGATGAGACGGGTAATGCGTCAATTTCGATAGAAGTTACATGCGCCCCAGGGATTAAAACAAATTTAGCATCTGGTCGAAGAACTACTAAGAAATCAACTAATTCCTGCAACTCCTCAAAACGATGCCATTTCGTAAGATTTGCCGCAGCATCAGATCCCAAAATCCAAGTAAATGAAGCGTCACGCTCTGATTTCAAGTGAATCACGGAATCAATCGCATAAGAACTTTCACTTCGTTTAACTTCAAAACTGCAAATTTCCAACTTATTTTGAATTTCCAACGGCAGCTCCAAGAGCGCAATTCTTACCATCTCTAACCTGGATTCAGCATCTGCCTTGGGTGAAGTAGGTTTAAGCAGTGGTTTTCCACTTGGAATAATAATTATTTTCTCAAAAAGATTTCGTTTAACTATCTCGGTAATTAGATGTAAGTGGCCACGATGAATCGGGTCGAAAGTTCCCCCGAAAATTGCGGTTCGAGAATTAATCGCGACCAAGCCGAAGAACTAAGTAGAGCATTAGCGATAGAACGGCAAATGTAAATACGCCGAAGAAAACTGGTGGCGCTGGCAGCTCTCGGGCTGCTTCCTCAGCTAAGGATTGGTATCTACTCATGTCGTTATCTTATAACCCTGTCGGGCCAGATTCCAATAATTGCTTAAATCGCGATTCATCTAATACCGGCACGCCAAGTTCTTGGGCTTTTTGAAATTTGGAACCCGGCGCATCTCCAACCACCAAGTAATCCGTATTTTTCGAGACCGATGCAGCAGATTTTCCACCTCGAGATGTTATTGCCTCAGCTACACCCTCGCGTGTGAAATTTATTAGCGATCCAGTAACAACGATTGTTAATCCAGCGATAGTTTGCGGCAATTTTTCGGTAACAGCATCAATCATTAAAACCCCAGATTTTTCCCATTTCTTGACGATATTTCGATGCCACTTTTCGCTAAACCACTCTTTGATTGATTGTGCGATAACCCCACCAACGCCATCAATATCTGAAAGTTCTTCTAAAGTTGCACGCTCGATATCTGCAATATTTCCAAACCTATTTGCCAGAGCTTGTGCAGCAGTTGGTCCAACATGGCGAATTGAAAGTGCGACTAAAATTCGCCATAACGGACGTGTCTTAGCACCTTCTAAAGCCGCAATTAACTTCTCCGCATTAGCGCCAATTTCACCATCTTTTTTAATAAAGAATTTCGATTTCTTCAAATCTGAAATTGTTAGCGAGAATATCGCCGACTCATCGTCAATTAATTTATCTTCCAATAAAGCGTTAGCTGCCTCATATCCCAAAATATCAATATCTAAGGCTGCCCTTGAACCAATATAATAAATCCGTTCCCGCAATTGAGCCGGGCATGATTGCGCATTAGGGCAACGAATATCGATATCGCCTTCTGACATGGCGCGTAGCGTTGAACCGCAATCTGGACAATTAGTTGGCATTTCAAATGCACGCTCGTTACCGTTCCGCTTTTCAATGACCGGACCAAGGATTTCTGGAATTACATCACCAGCTTTTCGTAAAATAACGACATCGCCAATCAAAATTCCTTTGCGAGTAACTTCTTGGGCATTATGAAGCGTCGCATTTGTAACGGTTGATCCCGCTACTCGGACCGGTTCCATAAACCCAAATGGCGTCACTCTCCCAGTTCTGCCCACGCTAACTTTTATATCTAATAACTTAGTAGTTACTTCTTCTGGCGGATATTTGTAAGCGATTGCCCATTTAGGTGCTCTAGAAGTGAAACCTAGAGCGTTTTGAATTTCCCGCTCATTAACTTTAATTACAATTCCATCTATTTCATGCTCCACGTCGTGGCGATGCTTTAAGTAAAACTCAATGAACTCAGCGACTTCAGCTTTGGATTTAACTACTTGGTAACGATTACTAATTGGTAGTCCCCAGCTTTTAAGTGTGGCGTAAGCGGAACTTTGCGATTCAAATTTAGCGCCATCAACTGCACCAACCCCATGAAGTACAACATCAAGCGGTCGAGAGGCTGTAATCCGTGGATCTTTTTGGCGAAGTGATCCTGCTGCTGCATTTCGCGGATTAGCAAATGGCGTTTTCCCGGACTCCTCTAGCGCTTCATTAATTTCATTAAATTTAGCGACTGGAAAGAAAACTTCGCCTCGCACCTCTAATAATTTGGGAATATTTTTACCAATTAATTGATGGGGCACGCTCTTAATCGTTTTAATATTTAGCGTGACATCTTCCCCAGTCGTGCCGTTACCGCGGGTTAAAGCGTGGCTAAGTTTTCCATTTTCATAAAGGAGGTTAATCGCTAAACCATCAACTTTCACTTCACAAAGCCACGAGTTTGAAGTGGATTCTTTAGCCACTCTCTCAAACCATGAATTAAGTTCGGTCTCATCAAAAACATTATCTAGGCTCATCATCTTCTCAATATGGTCGCGCTGTTGAAAATGGGTAGCAAAACCGCCACCAACTTCTAGCGTGGGCGAATTAGGATCCTGTAATTCGGGATTCGCGCCTTCAAGTTTTAATAATCTTTGCCAGAGCAAATCAAATTCACCATCTAAAATTATGGGCTTATCAAGTACGTAATATCGAAATTGATGATCTCTAATCTCGTTAACTAAATCGGTCATCTCTTGCCTTGCCAAATTCTTATTCATATTACTTAGTCTCAGTAATGGTAGCTGAGCCGACTACCCGATCACCGTCATAAATAACCATCGCTTGTCCCGGAGCTAACCCAAATAACGGTTCAACTAAATCAGCTATTAGCGTTTCGATTCCTTCGGTAATACTTCGATAATAAGTGCACGGTAACGGCGCCCCATGAGCTCTTACCTGAACTAATCCATTGAGTGGTGCGCTGGCTAACGCTTCTGGCGCTGGACCACACCAATTAGGAGTACCACCGATAATTTTTTCAACTGCTAACGCTTCATGAGTGCCAACAACAACTGTGTTTGTAATTGGCTCAACTTTCAATACATAACGTGGAACACCCCCCGCGGCTGGAACTGTTAAACCCAAACCTTTACGTTGGCCGATTGTGTATGTGTAAGCGCCTTTATGCTCGCCTAATTTTTTTCCGGTTTCATCAACGATTGGGCCAACTTCACTGCCTAGTCGATCCCGCAACCAACTTGCGTTATCACCTGAAGGTACAAAACAAATATCGTGGCTATCTGGTTTATTTGCAACTGAAAGCCCACGTCGGTCGGCTTCAATTCGTACATCTTCTTTACGAGTATCGCCCAATGGAAAAATAGCGCCAGATATTTGTTTAACAGTTAGAACAGCTAAAACATAGGACTGATCTTTGGTTGGATCAATTGCTCGATAAAGTAGACGACCACTTTCACTCTCTACTGTCTGCGCGTAGTGTCCAGTAACTACGCCATCAAAACCCATCGCTTGGGCCCGATCCAATACCGCTTCAAATTTAATCTTTTCATTACAGCGCAAACAAGGATTTGGTGTTTTTCCGCTTGCGTATTCCGAGAGGAAATTTTCTACAACTCCTTGATGAAATTCATCGGACATATCCCAGATATAAAAAGGAATTCCAATTACATCTGCCGCTCTTCTGGCGTCATGAGAATCTTCTACGGTGCAACAGCCACGCGCTCCAGAACGATACTTTTGTGGATTCTTAGAAAGCGCCAGATGAACGCCAATAACATCATGTCCTGCTTCTACTGCTCGAGCTGCAGCTACTGCGGAATCAACGCCACCACTCATTGCGGCAATTAACTTCATTTTTTCACCTGCGCTGCTCGTGCGCGGGTAACTACTTCACTAATCACAGATACAAGATATTCAATGTCACTGTCATTGTTCGTAGCGCTTATCGAAAACCTAAGCGAAGATTTTGCTTCTTTTGCGCTCAATCCCATCGACATAAGTACATGGCTGGGTTGCGGCACCCCAGCGCTACATGCGGAACCGGTGGAACTAGCAATTCCTTGGGCATCTAAAAGTAGTAAGAGCGCATCGCTCTCTGTCCCTGGAAAAGTTATGTTTGCAATTCCAGGAAGTGATGAATTTTCGGTCGCACCGTTTACCGTTATATCTGGAATTACTTTCCCAATTTCAGAAATTAATTTAATGCGTAACTTAGAAACATAATCTATTCGCGTTTCCAAAGTTTCGGCTGCAGTTTTGGCCGCGGCCGCAAAACTCACGATTGCAGGAGCATTTAAAGTCCCGCTGCGGATATCACGCTCTTGTCCGCCACCATGCAATATCGGGGTAATTTCCAATCCTCGTTTCAAAATAAGTATCCCGATTCCAAGCGGGCCACCAATTTTATGGCCGCTCAAAGTTGCAGCAGTTAAACCTAATTTTGCGAACGAAAACGGCACTTTGCCAAAACTCTGTACCGCATCCGAGTGCACTGGAATCTTGAATTCATTCGCAATTTTCACGATTTCAGAAATCGGTTGTAACGAACCAACCTCATTATTCGAGTGCATTACGCTAACAAGGGCAATGTCTCCCGCTCGTTCGCTAATAACTTTCTTAAAATATTCTAAATCAATTACTCCGCTATTTAAAATTGGAATTTGAATTATTTCAGTGTCTTCATGTTCGGCTAACCATTCGACCGGGTCCAAAATCGCATGATGCTCAAAAGCTGAAATCACAATAACTTTTCGGCGGGAATCCGCGGCCAATCGGGTCCAGTAAAGACCCTTAATTGCCGAGTTGTTGGCTTCAGTCCCAGAACCAGTAAAAATTATTTCACTTGGTGCACAATCTGCAATTTTTGCTATTGATTCTCGCGCTTCCTCTAAATCTTTTCTTGCAGAACGCCCAGCGGTATGCAGGCTTGATGGATTTCCTAATTTTAGTAATTGATTATTAAGCGCGGTGATTGCACTTTCCACCATTGGTGTTGTGGCAGCATGGTCTAGATAAACGCGCATTTGCTAAGTCTAGATGGTGTGGGTTAGGCGTGCTTTTTAGCGTTTATTGCAGCCTCTGCTTGCGGCAGAACTGCAAATAAATCACCGACTATCCCTAAATCAGCAAGATCAAAGATTGGCGCTTCTGGATCTTTATTTACCGCGATGATGGTCTTGCTGGTTTGCATACCTGCGCGATGTTGAATCGCACCAGAGATACCGCAAGCTACATAAAGTTGGGGGCTGACAGTTTTTCCAGTTTGACCAACTTGGTGAGTATGCGGATACCAACCCGCATCAGTTGCGGCTCGCGATGCACCAACAGCAGCACCTAGCGAATCTGCAAAAGATTCAACTTTAGAAAAATCACCATTTGTGCCGCGTCCGCCCGAAACAACTATTTTCGCTTCGGTTAATTCTGGTCGGCCACCTTTAACAGCTGGTTGCATATTATTAATTGAGACCAATTTTGCGATATCACTAATTTCGACGGTTACATTTTCAATAGTTGGGTTTGACGGCGTTGCAGTGAAATCAATCGCGCTCGGTCTAATTGTAATAATCGGGGTTCCAGTTTTCACATGGGAATGAACGGTGAAGGATCCACCAAAAATTGACTGGGTAGCAATTAAATTTTCCGATAAATCAATGGCATCTGTGATTAATCCACTATTTGATTTGACCGCAACGCGTGCTGCGATTTCCTTTCCACGTGCGGAAGTTGAAATTAATAACGCTTTAGGAGAATGTGAAGCCAGAACTGATGCGACTGCATCTGCGATGGCTGGGATTCCATGTTTAGCAAACTCGGCACTTTCTGCAATTAAAATCTTTTCAATTTCAAAAGCTTTCAACTGATCTGCAATCACCGCGCCAGATCCTGGTTCAGCTAGGACCAGCGCAGTTACCGCGCCAATTCTCTTGCCGAACGCGGCTAATTCTCCAGCAGTTTTGGAAATATTTCCGGAAGCATGATCGACCAGTATTAATACGTTGCTCATACAATCCTTTTTTCAAAAATAAACTCGGCTAATTTGTCGCCACCATTTCCAGCATCTTCCACTTTTTCGCCCTTTTCGCGTGGCGGCCGAGCGGCTGCGTCATCAACGACGCTCCATGCGGTAGCCAAACCAACTTCGCTGGCCGCAACGCCAACTTCGCTTAGTGATTTAGTATTAATAGTTTTCTTTTTTGAGGCCATGATTCCCTTGAAAGATGGATAACGTGGCTCGTTTATTTTCTCGATAACGCTTATGACAGCCGGGAAATTAGCAGACATGCTCTCTACTCCAGCATCAGTCATTCGATCTATCTCTACTTTATTTCCAGAAACATCCACTTTTACAACACCAGCAAAAGTTAATTGGGCCCAGCCAAGTCTTTCTGCCAACATCGCTGGAATTACGCTCATCCGTGCATCAGTTGATTCGGTACCGCAGAAAACTAAATCGTAACCACCAGACTTAATTGTTTCGGCTAATACTTTTGAGGTAGCGAGCGCATCCGAACCTGCCAGTGCGCTATCCGAAATTAAAGTGGCATCATGTGCGCCCATTGATAAACCTTTGCGAATTGCT
>JABMMO010000035.1 GCA_013205455.1 Actinomycetota bacterium | reverse complement strand
TATCGTGGCCGCAGTATCTGGTGGTTTCGTAGATGTACTCGAACCATTAATGGCTGAAATAGGCATTACAAACTATCACGCGAATAAATTGGAAATTATTGACGGAAAATTAACTGGCAAGATAATCGGCGCAATTGTGGATAGTAAAACTAAGTCCGAAACCCTTGTGAAATTCGCAAACCAATTCAAAATCCCGATGACCGAGACTGTTGCTATCGGAGATGGCGCTAATGACATGGAAATGTTGCAATCTGCGGGAGTGGGCATAGCCTTTAACGCCAAACCTAAGCTGAAAGAGATTGCAGATATCGTTCTAGATATTCCTAATTTGGATGCTGTTATCTATTTATTAGGTATGAGCAATCTGGATGTAACGAGCAATTAGTTTATTAAGTTGGGAATTACCATATACCGATGTTCTAAGGTAAAAAAACATCCTGAGCTAGTTGGCGCAATTTGGTAACCATTTGCGCAGGTTCATTCGATTTATAAACCGCGCTCCCAGCAACAAAGGTGTCTGCGCCCGCTTTGCTTGCTATTGCGATTGTTTCCACAGATATTCCACCATCAACTTGTAACCAGGTATCGGGAAAACCATTGCTTCGCAACCAATTTCTAGCGAGCTCGACTTTTGGCATCATCTCATGCATGAAACTTTGACCGCCAAAACCAGGTTCAACTGTCATAACTAAAATCATGTCGATTAAATTTAAGTATGGTTTTATTACTTCTATCGAAGTTCCAGGCTTGATTGCTAGGCCGGCTCTCGTGCCACTATCTCTTATCGCGGTTAAAGTTTTTGCTACATTTTCAGTTGCCTCATAATGAATCGTGACGCTGACTGCTTTAGTGGTTGCATATTTTGGGCCAGCAATGTCGGCTTTTTCTACCATTAAATGCACATCTATTGGTAATTGGCTGCTCGCAATAATTTCATTAGAGGCATCGAAATCGAAAGTAAAATTAGGCACAAAAATATTATCCATGACATCTAAATGTATTAGATCAGCTGTTGCTGCTACTCGAGCGATCTCATTTGGCAGATCATCGAAATTCGCATTAAGAATGCTGGGGCATATGCGAATCATTAACTGTTCACCTTACTTTCTTTCCGCTGCAGCAACGCAAGAAACATAGCATCAGTTCCGTGCGTGTGGGTCCATAGCTGGAACATGCCATCTTCTTGGATAGCAGAGCTATATTTTCCAGTTGCGACTCCGGTTGGGATTGGCGCTAATTCAAATTCGCGATGTGTGCGCAAGAATTCTTTCACTTGAAATCTAGTTTCGTTCAAATGCGGCGAGCACGTTACATATGCGATCATGCCATTAGCTACTAGAATCTCACTTGCGCTATGTAGCAATTCCTTTTGCAATTGCATCAAAGATTTTAAATCGTTTATAGAGCGGCGCCACCGCGTCTCTGGGCGGCGCCGAAGCGCTCCTAAGCCGGTACATGGCGCATCTATCAAAATCCGATCAAATGCGTTTTCTGGTTTTGCAAAACCATTAGCGGCTAACTCCCGACCATCAAACGAAACAACTTCACCAGTTTTAATAACTTGACGTACTAATTCGGCCCGAGCGTTCGATAACTCATTTGCAAGGAAATAATC
Organism: Actinomycetota bacterium; assembly: GCA_013205455.1. Taxonomy (GTDB): domain Bacteria; phylum Actinomycetota; class Actinomycetes; order Nanopelagicales; family Nanopelagicaceae; genus UBA7398. The sequence continues at coordinate 1,757 of JABMMO010000035.1, read as the reverse complement.
TTCGCGGCCAATTATGAGCGCAGTTAATAGGGCGCTCTTACCGCCAGGTCCAGCACACATATCTAGCCATCGTAATTTCTTGGTAATGCCCGCTGCTGTGGCATGAAATATTTCAGTTACCAATTGGGAACCATAATCTTGAACGCCGGCTTTCCGCGATTTTATTTCTGATAGCGATCCAGGATTTCCCGCAAAGTTCGCGGCGTACTTAGTCTCTGGAACCGCGACCGCGCCACTGGCAACTAATTCAGTGACCGATGAAAAATTTGGCCAAGCAACTAAAGTAGGTTGGGCTGGAATGTTATTTGCGGATAAGAGCTCTGCAACCTTTTCATAATCTTTTAAATGATCTAAGTAGGCGGAAATAATCCAATCTGGGTGTGAGAATTCGTTTGCTAAATAAGTATTCTTATCGGCTTGACCGGCTAAATCTAACGGCACCGAATCCTGCGGAATCAAATTGGTCATATTGCGCAATACCGCATTTACAAATGATCCGCTCGACTCCCCCGCCACTTTGCGGGCAAGTTCTACAGTTGCGGAAACGGCTGCATGGTCTGGAATCCGCATCTCATAAATTTGGTGGACGCCAAGCCTTAAGCAGAGCAACACTTTCGGATCAATCTGCGCCAAAGTTCTTGCTGAGCTTTTAGCTATCCTAAAATCATGTTTGCCTTGCATCCGTAAGGTGCCGTATACCAGTTCGGTTACAAACGATCGATCTCGGGGATCTAACTCGCTCTTTTCTAACCGTTTCGGCAGTAATAGATTGCTGTACCCACCTTCAAACGTAACTTCATAAAGCGTTTCATAGGCCATTAAACGCGGCAAGTCTGGGCTTGGTTTTGTGAAATTACGACCTGGCGTCTTATTCACAGAAAGTTCCGACTTCTATCCGAGCGCCGCGAAACCAATCCGCACCGCTCATTAAACGCTTTCCTTCGGGAGTTACTTGTTCTAATGCAATTGCACCATCGGAGGTGCCAACTGCTATCGCTTCATCTATTTTGCAAAGCTCGCCCGATCTACAATCCCCGTTGATGATCCGAGCGCTATTAATAACTAGCCGAACCCCGCCGACTCTGGTCCAAGCCCCGGGGTTGCTAGTCATCGCTCGAATATGGCAATCAACTTCTCGCTTTGTTAAAGACCAATTAATCGCTGCATCTGCTTTGGAAATTTTAGGCGCTATCGAACCCGCCAATCTCTGCACAGTCGGAGCGATGTTAGCGGCAATCGAATCAACCGCCGTTAATACTGCGTCGCTTCCCAATACTGATAGTTCGTCCAGTAATGAATCCGTAGTGGCAGTTTCGGAAATTTTTAACTCTTTGATTGCGTAGATCGGGCCGGTATCCATTCCTTTATCTAATTGAAAAACCGTTACTCCACTCGTATTTTCGCCAGATTTAATGGCCCATTGCACCGGTGCAGCGCCGCGCCATTTTGGCAAAAGCGAGAAATGTAGATTCAACCAACCATTTTTGACTTGCAATAAAAGTGGCTCTGGGATCAATTTCCCATAAGCAATTGTAATAATTAAATCAGGTGACAACTCTGAAATCAGATCCGTCATTTCAGCGAAATCAATTGGCTTAGCTATTTCTCGGCCGGTATTGCTCGCCCAATTAGCAAACTCATTTGGCGTTAACGCTCGACCTCGACCAGCAGGTGCGTCGGGCGTGGTGATTAAGCCAATTATTTCGTGCTCACTATTCTCAATTGCTTCAATTGTGGGCAACGCAACTCGCGATGAT
>JABMMO010000034.1 GCA_013205455.1 Actinomycetota bacterium | reverse complement strand
TCACCAAAATAAGGTTGGAAAACTTCAGCCATATACGAAGTCGCAAGCGCAATTTCCGTGATTCCAGCCGCTTTAGCTTTAGCTAGTTGATGTGCGGTAAAAGGTACACCGGCAACTTCCAACATTGGTTTCGGTGTATTTTTTGTGAGCGGCATAAGCCTGGTGCCTTTGCCGCCAACTAATAAAATACCTTTTACGCTCATTATCCCTGCCGAATTCGATCCGCTGCAGCTGCAATATTTTTATCAGTTGCAGTTAAGGAAATTCGAATGTGCTGCTTTCCGGCCTGGCCATAAAAGCTGCCAGGGGTGGTTAATATTCCACGCTCGGCAAACCAAGAAACCAGTTCCCAATCACCTTCACTTCGAGAACACCAAATATATAAACCGGCTTCGGAAAATTCGATTTTAAAATCAGCCGCAATAAGAGCGCTAACCATAACTTTGCGACGAGCCACATATCTTGCGGATTGCTCAAGCACATGGCTCTCATCGCTAAGTGCCGCAACCATTGCCGCTTGCACGGGTAGTGGCATCATCAAACCAAGATGTTTTCGAACTTCTAGAAGTTGATTAACAATTCTTGGATCACCAAAAATAAAGCCGGCGCGATAACCCGCCAAATTAGAACGTTTTGAAAGCGAATGCGCAGCAATGATATTTCGATTATCACCGTTAGTTAACGAGAAGATTGAAAATGGCTTTTTAGAATCTGGGAATGGGACATAGCATTCATCGACCGCTAGAACCCTAGCGCCAGATCTTGCCCAAGCGATATTGGCATTTAATTCTGCTTTAGAATGAACTCGGCCGGTTGGATTAGATGGTGTATTTACCCACGCCAAGTCGCCATCTGGCCAAGTTTCGGAAGCAATATCTACTTCGACAACTTCACTTTTGCTGACTAATCCGCTTACTTGATAAGAGGGATATGCAATTTTAGGAATCAATACTTTTTGAGATTCGAGCAGCGTTGGCAATAGTGTAATTAACTCTTTAGAACCGATTGTTGGAAGCACCGCGAAATCTCCAGTAGCGCCAAGTATTTCGGTGGCATAACGTTTTAGAGATTTCTGTAACTCTGCCGTACCAGCAGTAGCTGGATAAGTTGGAGAATTTGCATTTTCGCTAAGCGCTTTTTGAATAAATTCTGGCGTCGGATCAACTGGAGTTCCAATTGATAAATCAATTATTCCAAGCGGATTACTTCGCGCTTTATCGCCAAACGGAGCGAGCGCATCCCAAGGAAAATCTGGAAGTTTCAGTTTCGTTATTCCGCTGTAGGTTTCTTTTGAATCGTCAGAATCATCTGATGATCTTTACCGGTTGGTCCGGTTTTGCTTGCACCGCCCGGGGATCCAAGTTCATCAAAGAATTCCACGTTAGCTTTGTGAAAATCTTTCCATTTTTCCGGAACGTCATCTTCGTAATAAATCGCTTCGACCGGGCAGACCGGTTCGCATGCGCCGCAATCCACGCACTCATCTGGTTGGATGTAAAGCATTCGATCGCCTTCATAAATACAATCGACTGGACACTCTTCGATACAAGATTTATCTTTAATATCGACACACGGTTCCGCGATTATGTAGGTCATCGAACGCTCCCTTTTTTTGATTACTTTTCTGCCGATTTGCCGATCGGCCCGCTGGATTCAACCCGCGAATACCCCGTAATCGTACAGAATAGGGCGGTATGAGGGAGCATCTAGCAGGAGGGCAGCCTGAAAAAGAACTAGCCCTGCTAATTGGGCAACGGGTTAGCGTTCGCCTCCGTGATGGCGATGGTGGTTATCGCGATCTTCTCGGAGAATTAGAGAGTCCAGATTCAATTAGAAAGAAAAGTGGCGAAATTGCATTTTTCGATCCTGCAAAAATAGCTGCGCTGCGCGTTGTGGTGGATTCAGATTTTAGAGCTGGTACTGGAGCACCGCTCTCTATGAGAATTCGAGATTTAGAAATTGCAGCCGCAAAAACTTGGCCGAGTAATTCGGTAGAGATTTTTGGTCAATGGCAAATTCGGATTTCAAAAGGTTTTTCATACCGAGCAAATTCAGTATTGCCAATTGGCGCTCCGCCTTTTGGTGAACCACCATTAGAACTCACTGAATCAATTGCTTATGTAATTTCGAAGTATCTCGAACATAAATTAGACCCAGTATTTCACGTTTCCTTACCAGTTCATCAAGAACTGGATGATTACTTATCTAAAAATGGTTGGGAATCCCCATTTGAAATTCTGGTGATGGTTGGTGATACCCGCGAGCTCTTTTACAAAGCGCACGATGGCGAAATTATCGAAGCAAGTAAATTAACGCAATCTTGGTTAGATTTAGAGGGCAATCGAAGCGTTAATGAAATTCTAGAAGGTTATGCATCTAAATTTATAGAACTTCAAATTGCAAATAAGACTGCAGCAGTTGGCCGGCTTTCCGTTGCTGACGGTTGGGGAATTCTCACTAGAATTTTTGTTGCTAAAGATCAGCGCCGGATGGGTCTTGGGGTTGCGATCGTTTCCGCAATGGCTCGCTCCGCCGAAAAGGTTGGGTGCAACAAACTCGCATTACAAGTCAATTCAGATAATTACGAGGCGATAAAACTCTATGAAAAGCTGGGCTTTAAAGTGCATCACACTTATCGATACCGCAAGCTGGTTTCAACAATGGAACCCGCGGGGTGCTGCTAATGGAAAAATTTCAACTATCGATTTACGATACTAAGAGCAGGTCGAACCAAATTGTCAGCTCCGCAAATGGCCGCGAAATCCGAATCTATTGTTGTGGGCCAACAGTTTATCGAGATGCACATGTAGGGAACTTGAGAACTTTTTTATTGAGTGATTTAGTTGTAAGAACCCTTAATTACACAGGAATAGCAACTTTGGTAGTTCAGAACATAACAGATGTGGGTCATATGACCGACGACCATAGTGAAGACAAATTATTAAGCCAATCGGCAATTGAGAAGGTTGATCCAATTGCGATTGCTCGAAAATATGAAGAGCACTTCAAATCCGATTTAATTTCCTTAAATATTAGACCAGCTGACCATAATCCACGGGCAAGTGAGTGCATCGAAATGATGCAGGCGCACATAAGTAAGTTGATTGAACTTGGTAGCGCATACATCGGTAGCGACCAAACTGTTTATTTTTCTGCTGAAAGTTTTCCTACTTATGGCGCGCTAAGCGGAAATCGATTAGATCAATTGAAGCCGGGCCATCAATATGAATATCAAGAAGGTGGCGCAAAGAAATTCCACGCCGACTGGGCGCTCTGGAAAGCTGCTGGGAAGAGAACCGAAATGGTTTGGGATTCGCCATGGGGAGTTGGTTTTCCAGGTTGGCATATCGAATGTTCGGCAATGTCTTTAGATTTTCTTAATGGGCATGTTGATCTTCATATCGGTGGCATTGATCTCCGCTTCCCACATCACGAAAATGAACGTGCCCAATCAAATGCAATTCTTGCTGACACGGATGGTGAAGTTGTCGACCTGTGGCTACATGGGGAACATCTGCTTTTTGAAGGAAGGAAGATGGCTAAAAGTTCGGGCAATGTAGTTTTGATATCTGATGTATTAGCAAAAGGTTTTGATCCACTTGCAGTTAGGTTTTGTTTTCTAGAAAATCGATACCGCAGTCAGATGGATCTCGCTTGGACCAGTATTGCCGCAGCTGATGAAACTTTGAATAAATGGCGTAGTGCTTGGCAAAATTGGGGTGCTCTTTCGAACCAAACCGAAAGCCCATTGACTAAATCTATTACCGATGAAGTGCTCGGTTTTTTTGCCGCAGACTTAGATACGCCAAGAGCGATGCAAACGCTAAGACAAACCTATAAACGCCCTGATTTAACCGGGTCGGAAAAAAGCTTTGTAATCTCGGCGATGGATCAACTATTTGGGTTGGATTTAACAGCGCCACCAAAGAAAGCCAAAGCTTTAACTCCAGAAATTTCGGCGCTATTAAAAGCGCGGTTGAGCGCGCGCCTTAAAAAGAATTACAAATTGAGCGATGAATTACGATTACAGCTAAACGAATTGGGGGTTGAAATTCAAGATAAAGGTAATGAGCAAGAATGGCACTGGCTAAATTAAGCTTTTGCTAAAGTCGCGAGTATCGCAGAAATCAATCCTAAGAAAATAAAAAAATTACCAATATTGTTCCCCAGAATTAGAATTTCACCACCATTTCCAATAGTCCCAGCTCTAGTTACAACTAAAGTCCAACTAACAGTTGCGAATATCCGTACGGCCCGGCCACCCCAAGTTTTTCCAACCAGACGAATTCCAATGAAAATCGAAATAATCACAAAAATTAATCCAAACGGTGGCCATAGGTTATGTACTAAGACTGAAGCGGCACCAAGTAGCGCACCGGTAACTATTGAAAATAAATACTTCATCGGAGTCCTGCAAACAAATCCGTTTCGCGGCTGTTTGCATCTAATGCGCCAGCTTTAACTCCTTTTACTAAAGTGTAAAACTCCTGACCCCAAACTTTTAAACCGAGTTTATTAGAGAGCGCAAAAAACGGGCCATCTAATGCGATTTGTGTTGCGTGCGCTTTCATAGCTGCCATTTTTTTCTCAACAAAAGCTTCACCATTAATCACAGTCGTTACTAATCCATCTGGTTTTGCAAACGGTAAATCTTCAGCCTTTTCAGCGCCAAAGAAATCTGAGCCAACTTCTTTCATCGCGCTAATCCCTTCTTCAATAAGTGAAATCGGAATTGTGTTCCAATAGATTTTTGAAATCTCCCAAATTTCGCCCTCGCCAAATGATTCATCTATGGCTAGCTCTGCGGCTCGCATCGCCACACGGTGTGCTTGAATATGATCTGGGTGGCCATATCCCCCAATTTCGTCGTAAGTCACCATCACTTCTGGTTTAACTTCGCGAATTATTTTCACTAACTCACCAGCTGCTAAATCAAGATTAGCTTGCCAAAAAACATCTGGCCGATTATTTGACTCGGTTTCCATCATTCCGCTATCGCGCCAAGAAATATTTGGGGCACCTAAGAATCTAAAATCCGATACTCCAAGAATTCTCATCGCTTCCGCAAGTTCTAACTCTCGATGTTTTCCCAAACCATCATCAATTGCGCTAGCTAAATTTGAAAGTTCCGGAAGAAGAACTTCGCCTTCTTCGCCTCTAGTGCATGTGACAAGAGTTACGACCGCGCCTTCAGCCACATATTTCGCCATAGTTGCGCCGTTATTAATAGTTTCATCATCTGGGTGCGCGTGAACTAGTAATAATCGAGCGCTCTTGGCCATAAACTCCCCCGAAAATAATCTTAATGATTGCGGTTAAAGCGTGACTTTAACCCATAGCAACAATTAATGTCGTACGATGTTGCCAGTGAGTACTGATAATTTAGATAGCAAGAGTGAAAACCGCGCGCGGTTGCCGCGGGACGAGCGTCGAGCCCAACTTCTTGCTGCTGCTCTCGAAGTTTTCACCGCGGCTGGCTACCACGCTGCAGCGATGGATGATATTGCCGATCGCGCTAACGTAAGTAAACCCGTCTTATATCAGCACTTTCCTTCAAAATTAGAACTTTATTTAGCGGTACTCGATGTTCATATTGATTCGTTGGTATTCGCAATCCAAACCGCAATTGCATCAACGCCGGATAATTCTTCTAGAGTTAAAGCAACCATCGATGCATATTTTGGTTTCATCGACAGTGAAAGTGAAGCATTTAGATTATTATTTGAAAGTGATATGAGCGTTGAACCACAAGTACGCGAACGATTAAATCGGATGACTTACGATTGCGCTGCTGCAGTAAGTGCAGTGATTTCGCTAGATACTGGACTTCCAAGAGAAGCATCAATGATTCTGGCAATTGGCGTAATTGGGAGTGCCCAAATAACAGCGCGTCATTGGTTAGATCGCGATGGAAAATTAAACCGAGAGCAAGCCGCAAATTTGGTAACCAACCTGATTTGGCGAGGAATATCTGGTTTCCCGTTAAATCAAAATGAAAATAAGTAATTCTGCAAATTCTAGCCAAAACGATAAGATTCAATTATGACAACTAAGAAAAGTTCAACTAAACCTGATAGCAGCTGTGAAGTCCGGATTTCAATCTCTGATTTAAGTCGCGAAGTTGAGTTAGAGGTCGCACTTTCTAAAAGTGATGTGCTTGCTCTCGTAAACTCTGCAATTAACTCAGGCAGCGCTTTGGTATTGGATGATGTCAAAGGTCGACAAGTTATTGTTCCTGCCGCAAAAATTGGTTTCGTAGAGATCGGCGATCCCACTGAACGTAAAGTTGGGTTTGGTTCGGTTTAAAGGTTAAAGAAGGCTTTTATCGAATTAATAACCATCTCGAATGCGATTGCCGCGAGTAGCAATCCTGCGATTCGAGCAACTAACATCACTCCAGATTCTTTAATCAGGGAAACTATTTTCGTAGAAAACATTAGTGAGAGACCGATTACTAGGTGGACTCCAATAACCGC
>JABMMO010000033.1 GCA_013205455.1 Actinomycetota bacterium | reverse complement strand
TAACGATTGGTTTATCTTTGATGTGGTCATACTTTCCACTTTCAATTTCATCTACAAAGTCACGTGACGAGGTTACATTTGGAAGAATTGCATTTTTGAATTTGCCAATTTTTGCTTCGAATGCGTTGCGACCATCAAAGAAAATGACTTCGTCACCACGTTCGGCAACTAATTTATCGACTTCGTAAGGCTTAAGATGTACGCCACCGCCCACGACGCCATTTTCATCTACCGAAATTTCATCTGGGTCACCAAATGCAACTAATTCACTCTTTACCTTTACGCTTAATTTAGGGAAATCATCACCGGTACCATCGGACCATTTGAAGTCTATTTTCTTAAATCCAGGATAGCGTTTTGTGAGTTTCACATATTTGCGAAGATCTTCAATGTCGCCACCAACTGTGCCATTGATGCCATGCTTTGCAATAATAATTCGACCTTTTAGATTTAGCGATTCCGCAAGATTTTGCTGCCAAAGACGAATCGCATCTGGATCTTTAATCGGCGTAAAGCCGTAGTACAGAATAATCTTTGGAATCTGCATAGCGTTATTCTAAAGGAGCAGCGCTATACAACCTATTTTGTTAATTCTTACCGAATAGCTTGCTGAAGAAGCCAGGTTCTGCCGGTTCGCCTGCGTGGCCTTGGCAGCGATCAATGGTCGGTACATCATGGAGTGCATCTTCTATATGTTCTCCGCAGCCACTCCAAGTGGGTTTACCGCAACTCTTACAACTCACTTTGCTACACATGTTTCTAACCTTATCGCAAGGGATCTTGATCTTAAGGATTTCTAAACGTTTCGGCTTTCTATGGGATGTAAAAGTACTTGGTTCTCAAGTACTCTTCCGAAATGCGTAAAACCGATCGTGCTCATGCAGAATTACTGGACCTACAGGACCCGCTTGCGGAGTATCGAGGCAAATTCTTAATTACTGACCCGGAAGTTTCTTATTTAGATGGTAATTCCCTCGGTCGATTACCTCTTGCAACTATTGATGCGCTAAATACCTTAATGCGCGATGAATGGGGTAGTGAAGTTGTTGATGGCTGGAGCCATTGGGTAGACGAATCGGAAAAGACTGGCGATTTAATTGGCCGCTCAACTTTAGGTGCGGCTGCTGGACAAGTTTTAGCGTGTGATACCACTTCGGTAAACTTTTATCAGTTAGCAAGAAGCGCCATCAAAGCGCGACCTGGTCGCAAAACTATTGTTACAGATATATCTAACTTTCCAACCGATCGTTACATTCTTCAAGGATTAGCAAAAGAATTTGACTTGAATTTAGTGATGATTGAAAATTCATCGCAATCAGTCGAAGAGCCAGAACGTATTACTCCTGAAATTTTAACTCCATATTTAAAGGATGATGTAGCACTAGTTACTTTTCAAGTGATTCAATATCGCTCTGGTGCTCGCAATGATGTTAAGGAGCTAACCGAATTAATTCACAAATGTGGCGCCTTAACTCTCTGGGATGCATCGCACGCTGTTGGTTCGATTGCGCTTAATTACGATGGCGATAGCGTAGACCTCGCGGTTGGCTGTACCTATAAATATGGAAATGGTGGACCAGGAGCTCCCGGCTGGCTATATGTAAATAAGAAAATTCAAAAAGAAGTTCGAGTTCCAATTCAAGGATGGTTTGCTCAAGGTGATCAATTTGGCATGGGACCGCTTTTTGAACGCGCTGAAGGCATTCGCGGTTTCCAAATTGCGACACCACCAGTAATTGGTTTGCGCGCAGTTCAGACTTCATTTGGAATGATTGAAAAAGCCACAATTCAAGCGATCGAAGCCAAAGCAGCTCTTGGTACCGAGTTGATGATCGATTTATTTGAGGAGTGGTTAAAAGATCTTGGTTTTGCGCTTGGAACACCGCGAATTGCAAGCCATCGAGGTGGCCATATCTCGCTGCTTCACGAAGATGCCTTTCAGATTTCGGTAGCAATGCGCAAAATATCAAAAGTTTTTCCAGATTTTAGAAATCCAAATGTAATCAGAGTCGCAATTTCCCCACTCACAACTTCATTTGTAGAAATTTGGGATGGGTTTGACCGGATTCGTAACTTGGTTAAGAGTGGGGATTACAAAAAAATTGTAATCAATAATGCGAGAGTTTTATAAATGTTTCGCTCAGCTCATATAGATACTTTTGCCCGAGAAAATTTACCGCCAATAGATAAATGGCCAGAATTAACTTCGCCACCTAGCTATCCAGAACG
>JABMMO010000003.1 GCA_013205455.1 Actinomycetota bacterium | reverse complement strand
TTTGGTACCAGAGGACCCGGGTTCGATTCCCGGCACCTCCACCATGTTTTACTTGCGCTTTCCTAAAAATTTTTAGCGATGGCCGACCCAAATGTCAAAGTGAATTGCTTTACTTAATTAACAACTCCATAAATAAGTACTCCGATGAAGAGGACCCAGATAATTTGCTGTAACGGTTTCTTCAATAATAATTTAGAGGTACTTGGCAAAAATGAGAGCACCAAAATAAGTATTCCAGTTAAAATAATAATCGCGCTATGGATTGCGACATCAGAAGTGCCAGTTTGGTAACGCCAGTTGATAAGTCCAACCGCGAATAGGGTGTAACCAGCTAGCCGAAAATAATTTAATGGGTTCATTGAGAGAATGTAGCCCAAATCAATCCTGAATTAAACCCTTATCGGGATTGCGATTTCTGCGCATCTGTTTAATAGTGCGATAAAGGGCAAAGGTTGAAACTCCGAAACCAAATAAGCCATAGAGACGGCCGCCAAGTCCAATATTTGCGGTCATAAAAATTACCCCAATAAATATTGCAGGGAGCGAGAAGAGTATTACCGCTCCAACTCTTAACTTGTTAAAAGAGGATTTAGCCGGCTCGATAAATGTAAGCCCTAGCGCAATTGGCCCACCCACAACAGTAATGGCTGCCATTAGCGCTACTAATGCGGCAAGTGATTCCATTGTTAAACCATAGAGCATTCAAAGCCACTTCAGGCTGCATCGTTAATGGGGCGAGCGGGAACTTGGTAAATCTTTCCAGTTGGTGAAGTCCAAGTACAAGATCCATCACCCCTGCTTTTTAATTCCCAACCACCATGAGTCTTCATTCGATGATGACGTCTACATAAAACTCCTAAGTTTGAAATTGAGGTTTCACCTCCGGTATCCCAACTTTTTGCATGATCGATATCGCCAACTCTGGCCGGCTGTCTACAACCTGGGAATCGGCAAGTTCGATCACGCGCAGTAAGGAAATCAATTAGCGCTTGCGGTGGCTCGTAAGTTTCTCGACCTAAGTTGAGTAATTCACCAGATACTGGATCGGTAATAAACCGCTTCCATTTTCCATCAGCCGCTAATTCTCGGGCAACGGTTGCGGGGATTGCACCGTAGCCCGCAAGAATTCCTGGATTCTCTGATAGCCCTAAAAGTGTTGGTAAATCAATAGTTAAGTTAACGGTAACTGGTCGTCGATGTGGCTTATAGGAATCCACATTGTTTGCAAGGAAGGTTGCGGCTAAAGATGTAAGTGCATCTGCGCGCTTCATATCTAAAGTTCGCTCATCATCTAAAGGTGAAATACTCACATCACCACCATTTATTTCGGATTCATGTCTAGCTAGCGCATCTATCGCAAGCATTACAGTTTGAGCATCCGCTGCCGGCAGGAGGGCCACAATCGTTGCCATTCCATCAGGCTCAGAATACATAGTAACTTTTCGACAATCGCGCGCATGCTCTGATGCAGCTTCAAAAATTTCTGGTGAAAGCCTTGCTATTGTGCCGCGCACTTTATTAGCAACTTGAACTGGCGTATGAAATTCAGCATGGGAAATTGCCTTTAACTCAATCTCTTCGATCGCAGCAGCCGATAAACCTTTACCAATTACCACAGCGCTTTCCCGGGCAATTACCGAAGCATGTGCTGCCGAAATTTCGCCATTTGCTAAAGCAGCACAGGTATTAGGCAAGTAATTTACAAGAGTGCGCGCTATATCTATTCGATTTTGCGCGGTACCGCTAGATAATCGAAGTGCCGCCGCAATCTCCTCACGTTCGGAGTCATCAACACCGCTCCACATTGATTCTGCTTTAGAAGGTTCATTTCCGGCTACTGCGACGATTGCGCTCTGCATCAAAGCCTGCAACCAGCCAGATTGTTTTTCTAATGCGGACAAATAATCAACTCGCCCCGATGGCGATAACGAGAATGGATCAATCGCAACGAGCTCCGTCAGAATTTCAATTCCAGCGCGGGTATTAAGTAAACGAAGGATATTTTCTTCGGTTAGCTCGGTTGCGATCTCCATGTGAGAAGCATCTAAAACGGGTCTGACAAGTTGGGAAAGTTATGCACACCCGTTACTTTGTTTTCAACTTGCAATCCCACCCAATGTAGTTGAAACTTCAACCATGCCCGCCGTAACCGTAAAAGATATAACTGTCCTACCGCGCGTAATCGCTACCCCCGCTGCACATACACGCACCGTAAAAAGCGTTACCTCCGCGCCGCAAGGTTACGAAGGTGAAGGCTTCCCGGTACGGCGCGCATTTCATGGCGTAGATCTTGCCGATGTTGATCCATTTATCATGATGGATCAAATGGGTGAAGTTGAATATTCACCCGGCGAACCAAAAGGCACACCATGGCATCCACATCGCGGTTTTGAAACTGTTACATACATTATTGATGGCATCTTTGATCACTTTGATAATCACGGTGGCGGCGGCACGATTTCAAGTGGCGATACCCAATGGATGACTGCTGGCGCAGGAATTTTGCATATCGAAACTCCGCCAGAACATTTAGTTATGAGCGGCGGTTTATTTCATGGTTTCCAACTCTGGGTAAATCTTCCGGCAAGTAAGAAATGGTCAACACCGGCTTATCAAGATATTCGGGCAAAGAACGTTGAACTTTTATCTTCAAGTGATGGTGGAACTTTAATTCGTGTTATCGCTGGCGAAGTAGCTGGACATCAAGGTCCCGGTACAACGCAAACGCCAATCACGATTGTGCACGCAACGTTGCAACCCGGCGCGCAACTTCGATTGCCATGGAACTCTGCCTATAACGCTCTGGTTTACACCATGAGTGGACGCGGCACCGTTGGCGATGAACATCGTCCAGTGCAGATGGGGCAACTTGCAGTATTTGATAACACATATGTAGATGGCGATGTATTGGTTGTAACTGCAGATCAAGCGCAGGAATCTCGTGCACCTGAGATGGATGTAATCATTCTCGGTGGCGAACCAATTCGCGAACCTGTTGCCTGGATGGGTCCATTTGTTATGAATACCAAGCGCGAAGTCTTGCAAGCTTTCGAAGATTTTCAAAAGGGAATACTCGGAATTGTCCCCGCAGATCATAAAGAATTTGTCCGCCAACGCGGCGCGGCGCTTAATCGCTCCGGCGAAGGATCAAAGCTAAGTGGCGATATTTTAGGAGTGCATGGCGCACCTACGGTGATGCAAGAAGGTTAAGCGTTTGTAATTGCGTATTACAAAGCTTTAAGCGCACCAACAACTTTTGTAAGTGAAGCTTTAGCGTCACCGAATAACAAAGTAGTTTTTGGATCAAAGAGCAACTCGTTTTCGATACCGGCAAATCCTGGTCGCATAGAACGCTTCAAGAAAATTACGTTTCCGGCAAGTGATACATCCAAAATTGGCATTCCATAAATTGGGCAACCAGGAGTGGTTTTAGCTGCAGGATTAACCACATCGTTCGCACCAATAATTAAGGCAACATCAGTTTGTGGGAAAGTTGGATTTACTTCATCCATTTCTGCAAGTTGTTCGTAAGGAACATTTGCTTCGGCCAGCAAGACATTCATATGGCCAGGCATACGACCTGCAACTGGGTGAATTCCATAAGCCACATCAATTCCTTTAGCAGATAATAAATCAGCTAATTCACGAACAGTATGTTGTGCTTGTGCAACCGCTAATCCGAAACCAGGAACGATTACAACGCGGCGAGCATAGTTAAGCAAAATCGCAACATCATCTGGCGAGCCAGAACGAACTGGCCGAGTTTCGCCGCCAACTGCAACATCTTGTGGCTTTGCGGTAAATGCGCCAAAGAGTGTGCCAAAGAGGGAGCGGCCCATTGCTTCTGCCATTAAACGAGTCAAGATTGTTCCGGATGCACCAACAAGTGTTCCCGCAATAATTAAAAGTGTGGAATCAAGTACATAACCACTTGCGGCAACTGTTAAACCAGTAAATGCGTTTAAGAGCGAGATAACAATCGGCACATCTGCACCACCGACTGGCAATACAAAGAGCACGCCAAAAAGCAGCGATAAACCAGCAAGGACTAGGAGTGGAGTAGTGCCAAGTGCGCTTATTACCCAACCGCCCGAAGCTAGTACCGCAACTAACGTTCCTGCAATTATAAAGCGACCGCCCGGGAATACAACGGGGCGAGTAGTCATTAACTCTTGTAACTTCATAAAGGTAATGATCGAGCCAGAGAATGAAACGCAACCGACAATTACGGTAAATACTGTCGCGACAACTTCGGCAACCGTTGCGCCATCGCCTAACTTCAAATATTCAACGATTGCAACTAGAGCTGCAGCACCGCCACCAACACCGTTAAATAACGCAACAAGTTGTGGCATTTGAGTCATCTGTACTTTACGTGCGGCCGGTACGCCAATTAATAAACCGACGACCATAGCGCCAAGAATCCAGCCAAGATTATTAAGCGGAAGCGAAGAACCTTCGCTGGCATAGAAGAAAACTACAACCGTTGCAATTGTTGCACCGAGTGCGCCAATTAAATTACCTCGACGTGCCGTGCGCGGATGTGACAATCCTTTAAGCGCGAGAATAAAACATACGCCGGCAGATAATCCGATTAAATCGTAGATAGCGCGGCTCACTTGGAATCCTTCGCTCTCTCTTTACCTTTTCCTTTAAACATTTCTAACATTCGATCTGTAACCACAAACCCGCCCACCATATTTATGGTGGCTAAGACGATTGCAGCAACCGATAACCCGAGTTCTAAATTTGTTTTGCTGTGATCGGCCACGATGATTGCACCAAC
>JABMMO010000032.1 GCA_013205455.1 Actinomycetota bacterium | reverse complement strand
GTCATCCAGAGGTTTATATCTTGGCGCTTCCCTTCTTTGGAATTGCTACTGAAATTTTGCCAGTTTTTAGTAGGAAACCTATTTTTGGATATAAAGGCTTAATTGCGGCCACAATTGGAATTGCAGCGCTCTCGGTTGCTGTCTGGGCACATCATATGTTTGCCTCCGGTCAAGTTCTATTGCCATTCTTTTCGTTTATGACTTTCTTAATCGGCGTTCCAACTGGAGTGAAATTTTTCAATTGGATTGGCACTATGTGGCGCGGTTCTATAACTTTTGATACACCAATGCTTTGGATCACGGGTTTTCTTATTACCTTCTTATTCGGTGGCTTAACTGGAATTATTTTGGCAAGCCCACCATTAGATTTCAGCGTTTCGGCTTCATATTTCGTGGTAGCACATTTTCATTACGTCTTGTTTGGAACGGTAGTTTTTGCAATGTTTGGTGGCTTTTATTTCTGGTGGCCAAAAATGACTGGGCATATGCTGAACGAACGTTTAGGAAAAATTCATTTCTGGACGCTTTTCTTCGGTTTCCACATAACGTTCTTGGTTCAACACTGGTTGGGTATAAAAGGCTTCCCGCGTCGCTACGCAGATTATCTGGCAACAGATGGATTCACGGAAATGAATATGATTTCTACAGTTGGATCATTTCTACTAGCTTTATCAATGCTTCCGTTCGCTATCAATGTTTGGATATCTCGAAAGAGTCCAAAAGTATTAGTAGATGATCCGTGGGGTTATGGTGGCTCGCTGGAGTGGGCCACTTCCTGCCCACCGCCACGTCACAACTTCACATCGATGCCGCGGATCCGAAGCGAACGACCAGCATTTGATTTACATCATCCACATATGGCTAATACTGATGGTGGGCACTAATGCGCGTCGCCTGGAAATTATTTGCAGTGTTGACATTTTTTTATGCCGTGCTAGATGTTGTGTATTTCTTAGTAGGCGGTGAAGAGTTAGGCGTCATAGCGATTGGATTAAGCGCGCTATTAGCGCTACTAATCGGCTATTACTTATGGTTTATCGATCGACGATCTGGTGGCGTGCTTCCTGAAGATAATGACCTAGGCGAAATTTCAGATTCTGCAGGTGACCTTGGTTTTTACAGCCCACATTCATGGTGGCCATTGCCGCTTGGACTTTCGATTTGCACAGTAGGTCTGGGATTAATCATTGGGTGGTGGCTCACAATTATTGGGGTAGGTGCACTTCTGATAAGCGTGATTGGGTTCTCGTTAGAGTATGAAAAGCCAAGCATTAGCACTCATTAATTAGAATATTGCAAAAGAAATAACTACTTACTGACTTCTGCCAGGCGGGCCTTTACGATAGCTTGCAATAGTTTTTCATCAACTTCCCAATCGTTTGGCACGCCGATTGTCTTTTTCTTAACATCTAAATTCTTCATTCTGGGCGTGAATTTTTCGATTACATCTTTGCTCCAAGGCGCAAAAAGAATATGGTTCTTAGCAGCCGAAACCCCAATTATGTATTTTCCATTGAATTGCAACATTGGTTGATTCCAAGCAATCACTAGCTCTAATTCCGGGTACTTACTCGTTATCGATTTAAATATTGCCCGCACAGTTTTTGCTTGCTTAGGATCCAACGTTTTGAAATATTCGGTTGGGGTGTTAAACCTCTTCGAAGATGTTGACCCGCGCGAGAACATAACAAGGGCATTTGCATGTGCTTGCGAAAAACTATAATTTTCTCGTAAGTGAGCTATCTGCTCTGGGTATTTTTTTCCGGCTAATTTAGCCATGATCTTGAACCAATAATCCATCGATTCGCCATAACGTTTTTCGATAGCAGGGAAGTGCGACTCTCGGCTCGAATCCTTGGTATTCATATTCAAAGACTACTACGCTCAATCTATGCCGCTTTCAAAGGAATTTGCCGAACATCTAGCACTTCGTGAAAAAATGGCGATGCCATTCCCATGGGAAATGTCCATGGCGGAGTACCGATTCCGCACCCTTCCAAATCCAGATTTCATTGGCAAGCCAGAACCAATATTTAGCGTTGAACAAAAAATTATCTCTGGGCCAAATGGTTATCTACCAATAAGGATTTATCGACCAAGCGATGAACCAAATCTTCCGATCATGCTTTATTTGCATGGCGGCGGTTGGGTTATCGGAAATATGGATGGCTTCGAACCCACAGTCCGTTCGCTATCTAATAAAGGGAACTTTGTTGTTGTACAGGTGCAATATCAAAAGGCTCCAGAACATCC
>JABMMO010000031.1 GCA_013205455.1 Actinomycetota bacterium | reverse complement strand
CTCCTAAGCCAATTCCGAATAAGCCACCAGAACCTAAACCCATCAAGCTGTGGGCTGGTTGCCATCCTGCTCCTTTGTAGTACTGAACGGAGAATGGATCAAGTAGTGCAAAGAACCGATTTAATCGATTTTTATGGGTAATAACTAAAACCGCAACTACTAATCCACCTAGAGCGCCTGCGACTGAAAGCTCCTTTAATGGAACACCTGCAATAAAAAGTATTCCAGCAAATATTAAAGCGACTACTACGGCAGTACCAAGATCTCTGCCCTTATAGATAAGAGCTTCAACCAAAAGAAAACCAGGGGTCAGCGAGATCCAAATATTCGATTTGATTCCTTGCGCAATGCGTTGATCGTGTTGCCATAGTCTAGAAGCGCACCAAATTATGAAACCCATCTTCGCGAATTCGCTTGGTTGAATTGTGAAACCAGCAACGTAAATCCAGTTGGTATTTCCATTAACAGCTTTTCCGAAACCGGGTAATTGCGGCAATAGTAAGAAAATACATGAAGCCACCAAGGAGAGCGGTGCAATGCGATCCCAAAGCTTAGCTTTTAATTTCATCGATAAATAACCTAATAACAGAGCCAAAATTAGGAAGAAAGCTTGCCGTCCCACAATCGAAAAAGAATTTCCAGTTTCATATAACGAGCGAACCGCAGAGGCCGAAAGTACCATCAGCAAACCAAGGCTACTTAGAGCAGTGATCGCTATTAGAATTAAATAATATGAAGCTTCGGGTTTTGCTAAGAAATTCTTTGATTTAGCCATTTTTTGCCACCAATTTTTCGATTGCTTTTGTGAATGCATTGCCTCGATCTGTGTATGAAGTGAACTGATCCATAGAAGCACATGCTGGAGCTAGTAGAACCGTATCGCCGCTTTTTGCAATCGATTTCGCCAACGCAACCACTTCTAACATCAAAGCTTCGCCGGTTTGATCACTTGCAATAATGTGTACTGGCACTTCTGGAGCATGTTTAGTTAGCGCTGCTTTAATAATTTCACTATCTTGGCCAATCAAAATAACTTCTCGAAGTCTATTTTTCCCGCGAGTTATTAAGTCGTTCATATCCGACCCCTTTGCTAATCCGCCAGCAATCCAAATAACAGAGCTTTGTGAAAGTATGGCGGCCAACGCAGCATGCGGATTTGTGGCTTTTGAGTCATTAACCCATTTAATGCCTGCTTTATCTAGAATTAGTTCTAACCGATGGTGATCAAGTACAAAGTTTTTCAAACCTTGTTGTACTTTTTCCGGAGAAATTCCCAGCGCTCTCGCAATACCTCCAGCCGCAAGGGCATTCAAGACATTGTGTGGGACCGCCGGCGAAATATCTTGTAATTCTCCAATTGCTTCAGCAGCGTCACTATTGGTGAAAGCGCGATCAATCAATAGATTTTCGACTAGCCCTAACTCCCCTGGCATTGGAGTTTTAAGGGAGAAGTAGAACTTCTTACCTAAATAGCTAGTCGAGTACTGCATTACTTCCGGGTCGCTTAAATTCAAAAGCGCGCTTTGGGACATGCCGAGTAATTTTGCTTTCGATTTTGCATAACTTTTAAATGAGCCATGCCAATCAATATGGTCATCCGCAATATTTAGAATACAACCGATTTCAAATTTAGCTTCATTCGACCATTCAATTTGAAAAGATGAGAGCTCTAACGCTAAAACATCATATTTGTTTGCTGAGGTAACTGCGGCAATGACTGTTTCGCCAACGTTTCCACAAGCAGTTCCGCTTAATCCAGCTGCTTCAAAAATCGATGCCACCATTTGAATTGTGGTGGTCTTGCCATTTGTACCAGTTAGCGCAACCCATTTTTGATTTGGCAGAATTTCAAGTTTTACCCGCCATGCCAAATCAATTTCACTTAAAATTTCCGTGCCTAATTTGCGAAATTCCGAAATAACTGGGTGATCGGTTCGCCAACCAGGTGAGACACAAGCTAATGAAAACTGCGAAAACAAATCGCGATTGATTTCAGTAATTACACTTTCGTTAATTTTCTTCTCATCGATAAGTTTTACTTGCGCGCCTTTGCTTTCCAGAAAACTCAACATTGCCTGACCAGTAATGCCCGCTCCAATTACTGCGATAT
>JABMMO010000030.1 GCA_013205455.1 Actinomycetota bacterium | reverse complement strand
TAACTCCAACAATTACCTCATTTGTGGTTACTTTGTAGTTACCACAACTTGGAGTTTGCGGACCAGCAGCAGATACTAATGGCGCTGTAGTGCTTGTTAAGGCAAAAAAAATACTTAGTACTAAAATTAAACTCCGCTTCATTGAATACCACAAAAATTTAGTAATTTAACATCGGTATCCAATTGGATGTATGCAGCATCTAATCGTTGCAATTCGCCGAGTAAATCGACATATTCGGTCGTTATTTCAATTTTGGTTTCACTTGCCTTACCTCTAGCTGATTTCCCATCGCTTTGAAGTTTATAAACATCAGCTCCATTAACTACTAGAAAACACAATTTACTTATTTGTTGGTCTACTTTTTCCTTATGTGACTGATCAGTACTCTTAGCTTTACTACAGCCTGTAACAACCAGCAGGATAAGAATTGAAAGTATAAAAACTCTTTTCATTTGCGAACTCTATATGTCTGGCAAATTGATGTCTAGCTGGAATTAGCTAGTAATTATTATTGCGGCTATTCCTAGGGCAACCAAAATTATGGCTACCCAAATAGAATTCTTAGTTCCTAACCTTTGCGGCAATCCCCCAATTTTGCTGATCTGATCTTCTTTCATATCTTTAAGTACATTAACAAAATGCGCGGCCACCCCAAATAGAGCGCCACCTAACCACATCCATACTGGCGGAGTTATTCCTTTTGATATTGCAATCGATGAGGGTAGCGCCGCAAATGCAATGGCGTACGGTAGCGGAGAAAGAACCGAGAACTTGAAGTAGAAGTTATACGCAACTCCACAGAGAATACCCAACATATAAACAAGGCCACCTTTTACTCCAAGTGGACCGATTAGGTTTGCAATAAATGAAAATGGAGTTACCCACTTCAACCAATTTTGCAGCAATTCTTTTGTTATTTGCCCAGAAATTAGCGGCTTATTTTTTCGGTTGTGGCTCAGATCGTCTTGATAATCGTAGAGATCATTACTCCAACCAACTACGAGTTGTCCGGTAAATACGCCAAATGCAATTAGGTAAGCCGGACCTTCCCACCAATAGTAAGTCGCAAATCCGAAAGAAATAGCCGTTACTAATAAGGTTGGGCCAAAATGCGAGGCTTTGAGTAAGCCTTTTAACTTACCGAACCACATTTTGTGATCTGCTCAATGCAGATTCAATTAAAGTCGTAATAATCGAGCTGTAATTTCTACCAGTTGCTTGCCAGAGTTTTGGGAAAACAGAAGTTGCAGTGAAGCCAGGCAGGGTATTTAACTCATTAATTATAACGGTGCCCTCTGGGGTTAAGAAGAAATCCACTCGGGCTAACCCTTCACAACCAAGCGCTTGAAAAGCTTTGCGGGCAGCGTTTTGAATTTCATTAGTTTTTTCAACTGAAATTTTTGCTGGAATATCGAATTCAGTTGAGCTATCTAAATATTTAGCTTCGAAATCGTAAAACTCGTGATCTCCTAAAACTTTTACTTCTCCTACAACTGAAGTCCTAACTTCGCCGCCAACTTCTAGAACGGCGCATTCCAATTCGCGACCAATCACAGCTTTCTCAATCATTACTTTAGGATCTAGCGCTAGCGCCGCGTTAACCGCGCTCTCAATTTCAGGTGTTGATTTAACTTTTGAGGTACCTCGACTAGAACCACTTCGCGCCGGTTTTATAAAAATCGGGAAACCCATTTTGGAAATTTTTTCAGTTTGAGAACTCTTATTAGATTCCCAATCTCGCTTTTGTAATACGAAGCCTTCTGCGATTGCTAATCCGAAAGATGCATAAATCGGTTTCGCAAAAGATTTATCCATTGCCACCGTAGAGGCTAAAATTCCAGAACCAACATAAGGCTTTGCCATCATTTCAAATAACCCTTGAATAGTGCCGTCTTCACCGTATGCACCGTGGAGTAATGGGAAGAACGCATCAATTTCTAAATCAGTACCGTCTGCATTTTTAATCCCGTGGATATCAGCAATCAATTTCGGTGCGCTAGTCGGTACTTCAGGCAAACCATTTGATTTTTTTGAAAATGGCGCGTTTTTATCTAATAGAACCCAGTCGCCAGTTACTTCAGTAATGCCGATTAAAATAGCTTCAAATTTTTCCTGATCGAGTGCGGAAAGAACTCCGTTAGCAGATATGCAAGAAATTTCATGTTCGCTACTACGGCCGCCGCAAACGATTGCGACTCGAATTTTCTTCGAGCTACTCATACGTGATCTATCTCCGCCCCGATATTTAAAGCCATCAATCGCTGTACTGCTTCTGCAGGGGTAAGGGTATTACTTACTACATCCGCGACAGCTTCAATTATTGGAACTTCTACGCCTAATGAATGTGCGATTTCTAATACTGCGCCTGCGGT
>JABMMO010000029.1 GCA_013205455.1 Actinomycetota bacterium | reverse complement strand
TCCGCATCGTGTGGATTAGAAATATATCCCAAATCTATTCGAACAGTTGGCGCTTTAATTAGCCGCAACATATCCCAAGTTTTTGCATGAGTTCGACAATTGTGTAAATCAGTTCGTGCACAAATTTCTCGCTGCACTAGCGTTGCAAACCTTTCGCCAACCACAGAGTGCACGCCATGTTGATCGCTACCATAAAAATAAGTTGCAACACCTTGGGCGCTTTCATTCTTGTAACTATCAACATGCATCGAGATAACCAAGTCCGCAGCAACGCTATTAGCAAAATCGATTCGCTCTGGTTCTAGCGGCGACCTAGTTTCGTTTCGAGTTAAGAAAACGTTTACCCCGAGTGCAATTAATCGACCTTCAATTCGTTGCGCAACATCGAAAACAATTTCAGCTTCAGTTAACCCATCAACACTTCTACCAACATCTTTTCCACCCCAACTTGGGTCGAGCACAATAATTTTGTCAGCTAATACCGGACCACGTTTTTCGCGAATCGCCTGATCTCGCAATAGTGTTGGCGCACCACCAGAAACCGTTCGCAACAACCGCATTAGAGAGATAACGGTGGCCGGTCCACAAATTCCATCCGCTACTACCCCAGCAGATTTTTGAAATTCTTTTACCGATGTTTCGGTGCGAACCCCGTAAACTCCATCAACGCGGCCACAATCAAAACCCATATCTATTAATCGGCTTTGTAGCGTTGCAACATCATCGCCGCGAATCAATAAGCCGCTATCACTTTTCTTAAAAACTAAAGTTCGATCCCCCAGCTTCCAACGCGCTTCATCTAGCGCGCGTAACGTCATTGGGTTAGCAATTCCAGTTGCAGTTAATCCGCGCTCTTGTTGAAATGCTTGCACTGCATTTTCGACCGCACCATCATAAATATTGGTGGGTGCGTCTAAATATCCAAGGCGATGCAGAGTGTTTGTAATTACTGTAACAAGGCCGCCACGGTCTCCCGGGTTTAATTGCTCAGTATCCATACTTCAGCGTAAATGAATTAGCGTGAATTTAGGAAATAAATTGTTCAAGTTCTTTCAAAAGCGCTGGTTTTGGCTTAGCGCCAACGATGGTTTTCACAATTTGGCCACCAACAAACACGTTCATGGTTGGAATTGAGGTGATGCCATATTGCATCGCCAAAGCTTGTTCTTCATCGGTATTAAGTTTCACGATTTTAATTTTAGAACCATGCTCTGCTGCAATTTCAGCCAAGATCGGCGCAACTGCGCGGCAAGGTCCGCACCACTCTGCCCAAAAATCAACCAAAACTGGTGTTGTACTCTTCAAAACTAATTCATCAAAATTTGCTGCAGTTACCGCTACTGGTGCTGACATCACTTTCTCCTTTTATCGCTTCTTTTTCTTATTTTATTATTATTTGAACTTTAATGTCCTGCTAGGAATTTTTCCGCATCTAGGGCCGCTTGGCAGCCTGAACCCGCCGCAGTAATCGCTTGTCGGTAGGTGTGATCAACTAAATCACCGCATGCAAAAACACCTTTTAAGTTGGTGCGAGTGGATTGGCCATCCACTTCTACATAACCTTCAGAATTTGTCGTAATTTGGCCGAGCACCAATTCACTTCTAGGTAAATGTCCGATTGCTACAAATAACCCAGTAAAGTCTCGAACGCTCTCAGCTCCTGAAACTGTATTGCGCAATTTTAGCCCGCTAACTTTTTCTGCGCCCAACACATCAATAACTTCGGTATTAAATAGAAATTCAATCTTTGGATTAGCTTGTGCGCGTTTGGCCATAATTTTTGATGCGCGCAACGAATCCCGACGATGTATCAACACAACTTTGGTCGCAAACCTAGTTAAAAAATTAGCTTCTTCCATGGCCGAATCACCGCCACCGACTACTGCGATCTCTTGCCCGCGAAAGAAAAATCCGTCACAAGTTGCACACCACGAAACACCGCGACCTGATAAACGTTTCTCGTTTTCAATTCCAATTTCTTTATATGCAGAGCCAGTTGCCAAAATTACGGAACGAGCTAACAAAGTATTGCCAGAACCATCTTTTAACGTTTTAACTTCACCATCTAATTTCATTTCAACAATATCGTCAGTAATTATTTGGGTACCAAACCGCGCAGCTTGCTTACGCATTGCATCCATTAGATCGGGTCCCATAATGGCATTTTCAAAACCAGGGAAATTTTCTACCTCAGTGGTGTTCATGAGCGCACCGCCAGCAGTTACCGAACCTTCATACATAACTGGGTTTAATTGGGCGCGCGCAGCATAGATAGCCGCGGTATATCCGGCAGGGCCGGAACCGACGATTACTACGTCATGCACTTTTGTTTCGCTCACTTGCCCACCTTATCTAGAAAATCACAGACCAATTACTTACGACGCAAAATCAATTTCACCGTCTGTGCTACCTCTTCTATTCGGAAGAGTTTTGCCAGTCCTAAGAAGGCAAAAACGGCAATAACGATAACAACTAACAATGAAACAATATTCCCACCAGGAATTAAGTCAGCGCCAACTACAAATCGAAGCGGTATAAAAATTATAAGCGAAACCAAAGCCAATAAAACGTAAAGCTTTCTATATTCAGAAGTTGAAATGGATCCGGAATGACGAGCCAACAATTTAAAGGTAAGCGCGTTACCCACCCAATAACTAAGCGTGAATGAAGCTGCTAACCCAACAGTAATCCATTCAGTTGGCAACGTTAGATAGGCCACCACTGAGAAACCAATCGAAACTACATTTATTAATAAATTTGATATTACTTGGGATTTAGTATTTTCAAATGCGTTTAAACCACGAATTGCAATCAAGTTTAAACTTAACGGTATCGCAGCAAGTGCAAACCCGCCTAAGACTTTTCCAATAAAAATTGCATCGTTATCTGATATTCCAAAAAATAAGACTTGAGCAATTAATGGACCGAAGAATAGAAAGAAGAATGCGCTTGGCACTGTAACTATTCCGACCAAACTAATAGCTTTTACAATTTGTGCGCGTAGCTCCGCTAATTTATTATCAATGGCAAGCTCGGAAAGTTTAGGAAGTAAAGCTGTTACAACTGAAATTGTGATAATCGAATGCGGTAACAATAATATTAAATAAGCGTTGCTGTAAGGCGTGTAACCAACTCCGTAAGAAATCCCTTCACTAATTGCAGATACGGAAGTTCTAGTGGCTAGGTTTACTGTAATTAAATAGCCAACTTGAGAAATTAAAACAAAAAGAAAAGTCCAACTGGCTAATCGGAGGGATTTACCGAGTCCAGCGCCG
>JABMMO010000028.1 GCA_013205455.1 Actinomycetota bacterium | reverse complement strand
ATTCCGTACCCTTCCCAATCCTGATTTCATTGGCAAACCAGAACCAATATTTAGCGTTGAACAAAAAATTATCTCAGGGCCAAATGGTTATCTACCAATAAGGATTTATCGACCAAACGATGAACCAAATCTTCCGATCATGCTTTATTTACATGGTGGCGGCTGGGTTATTGGAAATATGGATGGTTTCGAACCAACAGTTCGTTCGCTATCTAATAAAGGGAACTTTGTTGTTGTACAGGTGCAATATCAAAAGGCTCCAGAACATCCTTTTCCAACGCCATTCAATGATTGTTATGCGGTGCTTGAATGGATAGTCCGTAACGCCGAGCTATTGAAAATCGACGCCGCAAAGATTGGTGTTGGCGGGGATAGCGCTGGCGGAAATCTAGCTGCGGCAGTTGCAATCAAAGCTCGCGATACCGGATTAGTAAAACTTGCATTTCAAATGCTGGTATATCCATGCACCGGCCATGATGGTTCGTTACCAAGTGCGATTGCTAATGGCGAAGGCTTTGGTTTAACTTCTAAAGTAATGCGTTGGTTTGAATCACAATATGCTCAAAATGATGCAGCTCTAAATAATCCTTACGCTTTTCCAGCTACATCTAAAAACCTATCAAACCTCGCGCCAGCACTTGTAGTTACGGCTGAATATGATCCATTGGCCGATGATGGACGACTCTATGCGGCGGCGTTAGAAAAGGCTGGAGTCAAGGTGATCTTCAAAGAATATCTCGGCGCAATTCATGGGTTTAATGCCTTAGCCGGAGTCTCTCCGAAAGTTGCAACAGAGGTACAACAATTTTTAGCTGATGGAATCAATACCTATTTAAAAGGAAGTTATAAATGAAATGTATTCAATCAACGGAACATCGTGCGCAGATTGCTGGGAGTTTGCCAACTACGAAGGACTTGGCGATTAAAAAATCAAAACCTTCGATTGGTCTAACGTAGGTTAATGAACGCCATCTTCTTCTCGCAATTCAAAGGGCCACTATCGGTCATTGATATTCCGATCCCGGCTCCAACTAATGACGGCGTTGTAATCAAAGTTGAAGCAACTGGCTTATGTCGTAGCGATTGGCATGCTTGGATGGGCCACGATCCCGACATCGTTCTGCCACACGTGCCAGGCCACGAGTTCGCTGGCGTCATTTCCGCCATTGGCAGTTCAGTTTCTAAATATTCAATAGGCGATCGCGTGACCGTTCCCTTCGTCTCTGGCTGCGGAAAGTGCGGCTACTGCCTGCGTGGAGATGCACAAGTTTGTCCAACGCAAACCCAACCAGGCTTTACCGGTTACGGTTCGTTCGCCGAATACGTTGCCATTAATAACGCCGACTTTAATTTAGTAAAAATTCCCGAAGCACTCTCTTTCGCTACCGCGGCCGCTTTAGGTTGTCGCTTTGCCACCGCTTATCGAGGCCTAATCAAGCGCGCACATCTAATAGCCAGTGAGAAAGTAGTTATCTACGGATGCGGCGGTGTTGGCCTTAGCGCAATCATGATTGCGAAGGCGAAAGGTGCAACCGTCTATGCAGTAGATATCAACGATGCTGCCTTAAAAATCGCCGAATCTCTCGGTGCCGAAACAATTAACTCAAGCAAAGTAGATCCCATCGCATATCTGCAAAACCTTGGTGGCGCTGATCTTTCAGTAGATGCACTTGGCAGCAAGGCAACCGCCGGCGCATCTATCCTCTCGCTGGCACGCCGCGGCAGACATCTGCAATTAGGACTCTTAATCACTCCCAACGGTTTATCTGAAATTCCGATGGCCCGCGTTATCGCTTGGGAGATTGACCTGCTTGGATCCCACGGAATGTCTGCTCGTGATTATCCAGAAATGTTGGCGCTAGTTGCCACTGGTGTGCTAAATCCTGCAGTGCTAGTCAAGCGAGAAGTTGGGTTAGCGGAAGGTGCCAAAGCCCTCGCCGAACTCGATAGCAATTCACTTGGCGGAATAACGATCATCAAACCTAATAAATAGTTGCGCTATTGTTATTTTGGGGTCTAACATCTTGCGGAGGTCAGAGAACATCTCCGATGACAAAACTGAAATACCCGACTCGTCAATCTATATATTGATGGGGCTGGAAAAGGTGATGCCAGCAAATTGAATGAAGCCTTCGATTCTTGAAGGTCGCAGCAATAAATCAACGGTATTAAGTTCCCAGACTGGGCAAAGTCGCTATAGAATAAGTGCGTTGTTTCCGGGGTCGATGTAATTTCGAACCGGCGGTTATAGTCCGCGACCCGATGCCAGCCAGGTATCGGTTGACTCAGTGTAATTCTGGGACCGACGGTAAAAGTCCGGATGAGAGGAAACAAAAATAGGTAGGCATTTGATTTGGCCTAACTTATTTGTGCTTTCAT
>JABMMO010000027.1 GCA_013205455.1 Actinomycetota bacterium | reverse complement strand
TTGAACCTGCGACCTACCGCTTAGGAGGCGGTTGCTCTATCCACTGAGCTACGAGGACTTAATTAATATTGCGCGATTCTATTACCCGCTTAAAGTAGGCGTAAATTGCTTATTTATAGCACGCTGGGCTAGACTCCAAAAAAAACTTGTTTGGAGTTGTTTTGTTATGAAAGCCCTCGTAATCGGAGCGGGCGGAGTCGGTAGAGCGATAGCTAATATCGCATCACGCCGATCATTTATTACTTCTATGGTAATTGCGGATAGAACGCTTGCCCGCGCTGAAGAAGCCGTCTATCGCGTTAAGGATCCTCGTTTCTCAGCCGCACAAGTTAATGCTGCCGAGCTTGAAGATATTCGAGAGTTAATTCGAAAAGCTGATCCAGATGTTGTTATTAACGCAGTTGATCCGCGATATGTAATGCCAATTTTCTTAGCTTGTGAAATTGAAAATGTTAATTACATCGATATGGCAATGTCACTTTCGCGCGCTCATCCACATTATCCAAATACCGAAACTGGCGTAAAACTTGGTGATGAACAATTCGCACGTGATTGGAACTGGCACGAGCGAAAGATTTTTGCGCTAATTGGTATGGGTGTAGAACCTGGCATGAGTGATGTTTTTGCTAAATATGCAAGTGATGAACTTTTTAGCAAAATAGATTCAATTACAATTCTTGACGGCTCTAACTTGCGCGTTGAAGGCCATGATTTTGCACCTTCATTCTCTATCTGGACCACAATCGAAGAGTGCTTAAACCCGCCACTAGTTTGGGAAGATGGTCGAGGATGGTTTACCACCGCGCCATTTAGTGAATTGGAAATTTTTAATTTCCCAGAAGGGATTGGACCGGTTGAATGTGTAAATGTTGAGCACGAAGAGGTTGTGCTAATTCCGCAAAAGATTGATGCCAAAAAAGTTAACTTTAAATACGGCCTCGGCGCTGAATTTATTCAGATTCTTAAAACCATCAACATGTTAGGTATGGATCGTAAAGAGAATGTTGATGTGCAAGGTGTTTCAGTTTCACCGCGCGATTTACTTGCCGCTTCGCTTCCCGATCCCGCAACACTTGGCTCTCGAATGCGTGGAAAAACTTGCGCTGGCGCTCTTGTTAAAGGTTTAGATAAATCTGGAAATCCAAAAGCTGTTTATATCTACAACGTTGTTGATAATGAATGGTCGATGAAGGAATATGGCGATCAAGCCGTAGTTTGGCAGACTGCAATAAACCCAGTAATTGCAATGGAGCTAATTCATAACGAAACCTGGAAGCCGCTTGGCGTAAATGGTCCAGAATGGTTTAATCCAAAACCATTCTTAGAGCTTCTAGAAAATTATGGAACTTCTTGGCATATTCGTGACGAAGAGATTGCTGAAGTTAAGAAGTAAATCGATGGCAATCGGCACTGCGTTAGTTACTGGCGCAACTTCTGGAATTGGTGAAGCTTTCACTAGGCTGTTAGCCGATAAAGGTTATGACTTAATTTTGGTTGCTCGAGATGAATCTAGATTAGAAGAACGAGCTACTTCATTAATTGCAAAATATGGAATCAAGGCCGAAGTGCTACGTGCCGATTTAACTAATTTTGCAGATTGCGAAATAATTGAAGCTCGACTTCGCTCTGAAACTAGCCCGATATCTGTACTAATAAATAACGCTGGCTTTGGGATAAATAAAGCATTTACAGTTAGCGAAATCAAAGCCGAGACCGAACTCTTGGACGTCTTAGTGCGTGCGCCTATGCGATTTATGCACGCCGTACTCCCAGGCATGAAAGTGCGAAATTCTGGAACTATCATCAATGTCAGCAGCGTTGCTAGCTGGATCGCCGGCGGAACATATAGCGCTGCTAAGTCTTACTTAACTGTAATAAGTGAATCACTACATACCGAACTTTCTGGTACTAAAGTAATTGTGAGCGCGCTCTGCCCTGGCTTTACTCGAACTGAATTCCATCAACGTGGTCGAATGAAAATGGGTGGGTTACCAAAATTTATGTGGCTGGATTCGGAGAAAGTTGTTGCGGAATCTTGGCGCTCAGCCCAAAACGGAAAAGCAATCTCGGTACCTGGGTGGCAATATGTAATTTTGAGTTTTATAACTCGATTCGGACCAAGACCCATGATTCGCAAAATTGGTATGAATGTACGGGTGAAACAACGAGAACGAGCGAAGTAATTCGGGTTCACAGAAGATTCACTGCGATAACTCGAGTTTTGTTACCTAATTAATATGGTGCGCCCCTTTACGATTACCCCATAAGCCGCTCAGCATGCGAGAAATTCGCTTGAGCAGATTTGATCTAATGGAGGAAAAATGAAAGTACGTCGCCTAGGTAAATTTGCAGCCCTGACTTCGATCGCAGCGCTTGCCATCTCAACCGTAGTTGCAACCCCATCTTTTGCAGCCAATAAAGCAAAAGCGGTTTGCCCTAAAGCGAATGCCAAAGCCACAATCAGTGGCGAAAAATATATTTGCATCAAGAATCCATACACGATTGAAACTAAGAAAACTGCAAAGTTAACTTGGACCATGGTTGCATGTGTGAATGCTCATAAAGTATTACTTGGCGCACGGGAAGATCTTGTAAAAATAACTGCTTCATCTAAAGACACTGCTACAAAACTTGATGTTGAGATCAAAACTTTAGAGGTGGCGCTCCCTGCAAAATTAGCAGCAGCAGCCGTTTGGGATGCGAAAGCTATTAAATACCGTGCGCAAGCTGAGAGCTCAACCGCACTGGCAGTGGCAGATTTAGCTAAAGCAAATCAAGCTGGAATTAACGTTGCAACTAAGACCATGTGGACTAGAGCCGCAACTGCTCGTACTCAAGCCGCAACTAGTTATAAAAATGGGGCTATTAATGCGGAACGTCTATCTGCCGGACTTAAAAAAACCCAAGCAGATATTGATGCGAAGAAAAAGACTAGAGATAAAGTTCTTGCTTACCCAACTGTAATTGCACCCCAGGTAGATCTTGCAAAAACTAACCGAGATTTGATCTGTACCCTTTAACCAATCACTAAGCTTTTAGTGGTTGCTTTAAACGGAATTTCTAGAAGCGCGGAAGTAGCTGGGCCGCGCTTTAACTTTCCATCAATTGAGAATTGCGAATTGTGCGCCGGGCAGGTCCAAGTGTTTCCGGTTTGCTTCAATGGAACGCCTTGATGGGTGCAAGCTAGATTTAATGCTTTAAAACCTTTAGCAGCGGTTGAAATTCTAACTACGGCAACCGATAGTCCATTTGTAAAATCGACTTGAATTAACCCACCAACCTTTTTCAGAGTTGGATTACTTGCTATTAATACTTCTACTTTCCCAGAAGGCAGAATCTTTACCCCTTTCGCTGCAACGGCTGGCTCTGGAATAAACCCCAATGAGATCGCAGCAATTCCACAAAGAATCCCGCGTCTGGTAAGTGATGACTCTCTTTTTACAGCTTCCGCAGTGGATAAATTCAATTCGTTATTCCGCATTACTTTTGCCCCTCGTTACGATTTAGGGTGCGAATTTATCCGATTATCCGGAGCTCTGCTCCAGTTATCCTCATTCTCCATCTGGGAATCCGCAGTGAATTGACGAATCCTTCTTGGTGGAGTGAATTATTAATATTTAATGCAATTCCACTTTTGAGCGTAATCGCTATTTGGAACGCCCCTAAGAGCAATGATCGCTGGGCACGCACCGGCCTCGCGCTCGCAATCCTAAGTTGGCTAATTGGCTCGATAGCCTCTTCTTGGAACTCCTTCTTTGGATTTCAATTTCCAGATCTATTAATTGATGGCGGCTACTTAATCTTTTACCCTTTTATCATTTTTGGTTTAACCCGACAGATGCGCAATTCCCGGACCAGCAAATCTTTAGAATTTCTTGACACGATAATCGTGGCTTTTGGGGCAACTACCGCAATTGGAATTCTCCTAATTAAACCTGCTACTGCCACCTTTTCAAGTAATTCGCTCGATATTTTCTTATCGATTTTTTATCCTTTAGGTGATTTGATGCTCTTCACTCTAGTTTGCAGCATCGCAATCTCCCAAAAAATCTCACTTCGGAATTTATTATTGGTCTCTGGAACTTTAATATTTGCTGCCTCAGACTTATATTTTTTATGGGCGAATGCACAAGGTACTTATTCATTTGGATCATTGACCGACGATGGTTGGCTGCTTGCAATAATTCTCATCGCAGAATCAACTTGGCACAAGGGTGATGAGAGCAACAAGGAGAGCAAGTTAAATGCCATAGCTGTTACATTTGCGCTATTTGCAAGCATTTTAGTATTGGTAATTGCGATCCTTAATCCAAATTTTTTTACTTTTGGTTCGCTAGCGCCAGCATTTGTCACAATTACACTCGCTTTTGCAAGAATGTTAGTTGCGCTAAATGACGCTAAAGCTATAAGTAGCGAGCGAGCTTTAGCTCGCACTGATGAATTAACCGGATTAGCAAATCGCCGAAAATTCCTTGCAGAATTGGAAATATTCCGTAATGGTGAAGGTTCGCTCTTAATTCTTGATTTAGATGGTTTCAAAGAAATTAACGACACTTTTGGTCATGAAGTTGGAGATCAATTACTTCGTCAAGTTGCGACTAGATTTTCCAGAGCGCTACCAAGTAGTGCGCTATTGGCTCGACTCGGCGGCGATGAATTTGGCGCGCTGATAAGAGGTAGCGAAGGTTTTGAGAGTGCATTGGCGTTACGAGCAACGCTTTCATATCCATTCACAATTGCCACTAACCAAGTGAAGCTAGATGTCTCCATCGGCCAAGCGCTAAATGATCCGGATAAGCCAAGCAATGAGTTACTCCACCGCGCTGACTTGGCAATGTATGAAGCAAAACGTAGCGGCGCTGGCGCAGTTTGTTGGCGCCCCAGTCTTGGTTAGCGCGCTTTTGATATATCGCCAGCATTAGATACCGTTCTCACTCCGCTCGAGAACCTTGAGAATCCAAGCGCTTTATGGGGAGGGTCCTAATTGCCACAGAAGTTTACTAATCGAGTTTTGATTCTAGGTGCAGGTTCGGTTTCACAATGTGTACTTCCACTTTTAATCGAGCATCTAGTAGATGCGAACCAGATTACGATCTTTGAACAACGAGACAATAGATCTAGAGTTCAAAGTGCGCTCGATAAAGGCGCAACTTATGTGCAGGACCAAATCACAAAAGAAAATATTGATCAAAAGTTAAGTCAATATCTAAAAGAAGGCGATTTCTTATTAGATCTTGCTTGGAATATTGATACGAATGTAATTTTGCAATGGTGTCACGATCACGGCGTTCTCTACTTGAATACGTCAGTAGAAGAGTGGGATCCATATTCTGCTGGAGCATCTCGCCCACC
>JABMMO010000026.1 GCA_013205455.1 Actinomycetota bacterium | reverse complement strand
GGCACTCGTTTTATCGCAGCCCAAGGTGGTCGTGGTGGATTAGGAAATGCTGCGCTCTCATCTTCACGTCGGCGCGCGCCAGGCTTTGCACTACTTGGCGAACCAGGTGAAGCCCGAACTTTAATTCTTGAATTAAAGACCGTTGCCGATATCGCTTTAGTTGGATATCCAAGTGCTGGTAAATCTTCATTGATTGCAGCTATTTCGGCTGCACGACCAAAAATTGCGGATTATCCATTTACAACTCTGGTTCCTAATTTAGGTGTAGTGCAAGCTGGCGAAACTCGTTTCACAGTTGCAGATGTACCTGGGTTAATTCCAGGAGCAAGTGAAGGTAAAGGTTTAGGACTTGAGTTTCTGCGCCATGTGGAACGCTGCGCAGCCTTGGTCCACGTTTTAGATTGCGGAACTTTAGAAACAGATCGAAATCCACTAGTTGATTTAGATGTTATCGAAGCCGAACTTGCGCATTACGGTGGTTTAAATGATCGCCCCCGTTTAATTGCGCTTAACAAAATAGATTTGCCAGATGGAAAAGCGATGGCGGATATGGTGCAATCAACGTTAGAAGAACGCGGCTATCAAGTTTTCCAAGTTTCGGCAGCAGCTCGCATGGGCTTAACAGAATTACTTTATGGAATGGCAAAAATTATTCAAAGTTCGCGTGCAAGTAGGGCTAGTGAAGAGAAGACGCGCATTGTGCTCCGACCAATTGCAGTGGATGACTCTGGCTTTGATGTGAAAGCAGAAGAGGATGGCTCCTTTACTGTTACCGGACACCGTCCGCAACGTTGGGTTCACCAAACAAACTTCAGCAATAAAGAAGCGGTTGGTTATTTAGCGGATCGGTTAGCGCGACTTGGCGTTGAGAAAGTTCTATTTTCACTTGGTGCAAAGCAAGGTAGTGAAGTCAGAATCGGTACCGGTGAAGCCGCAATTATTTTTGATTGGGAACCAACGATTGAAGCTGGTGCAGAGTTACTTGCTGGACCGCGCGGTGATGATCTGCGGATTCCACGTGAATGGGAGCGAATGGAAGTTGAAGCCATTGATCAACTTGATGATGACGAGATTGCGCAACAATGGGAATATAAAGTTGCTGACCCAACTGATCCACGCATCGAGGGCGAGGTTCGCTAATGCGCGATCGAGTTTCCGCCGCTCATCGAATAGTTATAAAGATTGGTTCTTCATCACTAACTGGTAAATCTGGCGGGCAATTAGACCCAACAGCGGTTGACGCATTAGTAGATGTTGTAGCTGGTCTAAAAAAATTCGGAAAAGAAGTATTAGTAGTTTCTTCCGGCGCAATTGCGGCGGGCTTAGCACCACTTGGCTTAGCTACTCGGCCAAAAGATCTTGCCACTCAACAAGCTGCAGCTTCCGTTGGGCAAGGACTTTTAATTCATCGGTATACCGAATCTTTCTCCAGATATTCCATTACCGCTTCTCAAGTTCTTTTAACGATTGAAGATGTAGTCCGCAGATCGCATTACCAAAATGCGCAACGCACGCTCTTTAAACTCATTGCGCTCGGGGTAGTCCCAGTAATAAATGAAAACGATAGCGTTGGTACCCAAGAGATTAGATTTGGTGACAATGATCGAATTGCGGCGCTAGTTTCGCATTTAGTTGGCGCTGATTTATTAGTTCTAGTTACTGATGTAGATGCGCTTTATGACGCGCCACCATCTTCGGCAAATGCAAAAAAGATTTCCGAAGTCCATGTAATTGATGAAATTTCACAAGCGGTGATCGGCGGTGTTGGCTCTGCTGGAGTTGGCAGTGGCGGAATGGTCACCAAAGTTGATGCGGCTCGTATTGCAACTGGCGCTGGAATTCCAACGCTACTTACATCACTTGCCGAGGTTGGTGCAGCGTTATCCGGTGAAATATTTGGAACGTTCTTCCACTCGTCAACAAGTAAAAAATCTTCACGGTTACTTTGGCTAGCACATGCTGCGACGCCACACGGAAAATTAATTCTCGATGCTGGCGCAGTGACTGCAATTAAGGAACGTGGAGTTTCACTGCTACCTGCTGGAGTTACGGCAGTCGAAGGTGAGTTTATTTCGGGTGATACTGTCGAACTTGTTGGTCCCGATGGCGTTGCGATTGCACGCGGCCTAGTTGCATTTGATGCTTCAGAAGTGCCACAAATGTTAGGGCGTTCCACTAAAGATTTGGCAAAAGAGCTTGGCGCAGAATATGAACGTGAACTTGTCCATCGCGATGATTTAGTGTTGCTATAGGGATATATGAGCGCTGATAAATTAGTTAAAGAATTAGCTGATAAAGCCAGAATTGCAGCGCGCACGCTAGTTGCGGCAGATTATAAAACTCGGACAAATGCGTTGCTTGCGATTGCAGATGCAATCATTGCTCATACCACTGCGATTGAAGCAGCAAATAGTGTGGATATGGCTCGCGAAAAATCTGCTGGAATGTCTGAATCTTTGTTAGACCGATTGCTTTTAACTGCAGAGCGCATCGGCGGAATTGCAGATGGAGCTCGGAAAGTTGCAGCGCTTCCTGATCCGCTTAATCAAGTTTTGCGAGAGCGAACTTTAGAAAATGGCCTGCACTTAAAACAAGTGACGGTGCCATTTGGTGTTGTGGGAATGGTTTATGAAGCCAGACCAAATGTGACGGTGGATGCGGCCGTGATTTTGTTGGCATCCGGAAATGCTGCATTATTACGGGGCTCTTCGAGCGCTTGTGAAAGTAATGCCGCTTTAGTAAAAATTATGCAAGACGCATTGAGTAAGACCACGATTTCAGCAGATGTAATTCAACTAATACCTAGTGAAGATCGTGAAAGCGTGCGTGCGTTATTACATGCCCGGGGGAGTGTTGATTTAGTAATTCCACGGGGAAGCGCTGGCTTAATCCGAATGGTTGTAGATGAATCAACTGTACCTACGATCGAAACGGGTGCCGGCGTTTGTCATGTCTATGTAGATGAGTATGCAGATTTAGCCAAAGCGCTACCAATCACG
>JABMMO010000025.1 GCA_013205455.1 Actinomycetota bacterium | reverse complement strand
GAGTGCGTAGCTGGGTCTTTTAGATATTTTCTAACTAAGGAATCTACGTCTCGATCTAACGTTGCGCTGAAGAGCATTCGTTGACCATCTACTTTAGTTTTGTTTAGGATTTCGCGAACCGAAGGCAAGAAACCCATATCAGCCATTTGGTCAGCTTCATCTAGAACTGTAATTTCAATATCAGAGAGAATTACATCTTTCCGCTCCATTAAATCCATCAAACGACCTGGGGTTGCAACCACGATTGCTACGCCACGGCGGAGCGCTTGTTGCTGCTTCTGATACGAAAGTCCACCTGCAACTACTTGAGCGTTCAAACCAACTACTGGCGCTAAGTCTCCGATTACATCGGTGATTTGCATTGCGAGTTCGCGGGTTGGCGAGAGAATTAATGCCAACGGTTTATTCGGAGCAGCTTTGCGATCAGCAAGGCGAGTTAGTAGCGCAAGTCCAAAAGCTAAAGTTTTGCCAGATCCAGTTTGGCCTCGACCTAAAATGTCGCGACCAGAGATTGCATCAGGAATCGATGCAGATTGGATTGGAAACGGTTCCGTTATACCGTTTTGAGTAAGAGTACGTACGAGCGCAGCGTTAACGCCCAATTTAAGAAATGACATGTAAACACCAATCGAGACAACAAGCGCGTCTCGTAAAGATTGGTAGCTAAGACTCGCAAGAGAGCGTATGTGACGCTCGTATGAATAAAACTACACCGCGAATGCGATGTAGGTGAAGTCTACCCTACTTTATTCCTCGTCATCACCACGTAGATTGCGAAGCGCATCTTCTAGAATTTTCTGCGCTTCTGCTTCAGTTCTACGTTCTTTTACATATGCAAGATGAGTTTTGTAGGGAGTATTGACTACTGGGCTTGGTGGGTTGCTCTTATCGCGACCTGCAGGGAATCCGCAACGCGGACAATCCCATTGATCAGGAATAACGACAGTGCCATCTTCAGCAAACGAAGGTTTGGTTTCATGTCCGTTTAAGCACCAATAAGAAACTCGAAAACGTGCGATCGCCTCGCCGCGTTCGGCTTCTCCCATTGGACCCGCGCCAACTCTAGATCCACGTATTGCGCTACCACCGGCCATGATTTCCCTTTCTAACTGTTAAGAAAATTGACTCTTTAATAACAAACTTAGTGCGACAACACTTGCAAACCAAAGACCGCCAACCACGATTGTGATCCGATCCAGATTGCGCTCGACTACAGATGATCCGCCATATGTCGAAGAAATTCCGCCACCAAATAAATCTGAGAGTCCGGAACCTTTACCTTTATGTAAAAGCACAAGCAGAATCATTAAAACGCTGGTAATAATTAAAAGGAGCGAGAGCGCTAGCTTCACTTAAGAACCCCTAACAAGTTTAAAACTACAAACTTTATTTAGCTGTAACGGACATTTCCAAGGCGTAAGGATACCGCGCTAGAGGACGCGATGAAACTTCGAAATGCGGGCGAATTCTTCGGGATCGAGGCTCGCTCCGCCTACCAAAACGCCATCCACGTCAGGTTGTTTCATAATATCGACGATATTTGCGGATTTAACGGAACCACCGTAAAGGATTTTTGCATTCTCCGCAATTTCATCGCTACCAAATTTCTTAAGATCCTCACGGATAGCGCTGCATACTTCTTGTGCATCTTCCGGGGTTGCAGTTTTCCCAGTACCGATTGCCCAGATTGGTTCATATGCAAAAACAATCTTTTTTAGATCTGGTTTGTGAAAACCGCGTAAACCGATTCGGATTTGATTTAAAACATGTTGTATATGAGAACCTTCTTCGCGGATCGACAATTCTTCGCCGATGCAGAAAATAGGCGTTAATTCATTAGCAAGCGCAGCTTTCATTTTCTTGTTGAGCAATTCATCGCCCTCTTTATGAATTGCGCGCCGCTCGGAATGGCCAACCAAAACATAGGTACAACCCAATTTCTTAAGCATGGAACCCGAGATATCGCCAGTAAAAGCACCGGATGAATCAGGTGAGAGATCTTGTGCACCATAAGTTAGTTTCAAGCGATCACCATCAACCAAAGTTTGAATCGAACGAATATCGGTAAACGGTGGAATTATTGTGATATCAACCGCGGCATAATCTTTATCATCAATTGAATAAGCTAATTTTTGGGTTACCGCAATCGCTTCAAGGTGATTGAGATTCATCTTCCAGTTACCAGCAACTAACGGCTTACGCACTATTGGCTCCTCTAAGTTTTACGTTTCAATTTAAGACTGTAACGCGGTTAAACCTGGCAACTCTTTGCCCTCGAGATATTCAAGAGAAGCGCCGCCACCGGTCGAAATATAACCGAATTGTGAATCAGTAAACCCAAGGGCGCGCACTGCCGCAGCGGAATCTCCCCCACCTACAACAGCCAAACCATCTACTTCTGTGAGTGCTTCTGCAATTGCTTTAGTACCTGCTGCAAAATTGGAGAATTCAAAAACTCCCATAGGGCCATTCCAAAAAACGGTATGACACTTTCTTATGGCTTCGGCGAATTTCTTTGATGAATCCGGACCAATATCTAAACCTATTTGATGCACTGGAATTGCATCAGCAGAAACAACTGTAGGTAATTCGTTTGCAAAAGCTGGAGCAACTACAATATCGGTTGGCAATAAAATTTCTACACCTAATTCGGTGGCACGATTTAATAACACTTTCACAGTAGGGATAGATTCCACTTCAACAAGTGATTTACCAATTTCTTTTCCTTGCGCTGCTAGAAAAGTAAAGAGCATCCCACCACCTATTGCCAAAATATCTACTTTCTCGAGCAAGTTCGAGATCACGCCAATTTTGTCGGAAACTTTTGCGCCGCCTAGTATTACTCCGTATGGGCGAACCGGGTCCATTGTTAATTTCTGCAATACTTCAACTTCAGCTGAAATCAATTTACCGGCAGCGCGTGGCAGTAATTTTGCGGTTTCAAAAACGGAAGCGTGTTTTCTATGAACGGCTCCGAATCCATCCCCCACATATGCATCGGCATAACTCGCTAGTTTCGTTGCTAGCGCAAAACGCTCGCTCTCATCCTTACTTGTTTCAGCG
>JABMMO010000024.1 GCA_013205455.1 Actinomycetota bacterium | reverse complement strand
GCGATGCCCTTGGCGAAGTAACACGCGGACTAGAAGTTGTGGAATTTGCTTGTGGCATCCCACATTTACTCAAAGGCGGATTCTCTGAAGAAGTTTCTACTGGTGTGGATGTTTATTCAATTCGGCAACCGCTTGGTCCAGTTGCGATCATTTCACCATTTAATTTTCCAGCAATGGTCCCAATGTGGTTCTTCCCAATCGCAATCGCGTGTGGAAACACTGTGATTGTTAAACCTTCCGAAAAAGATCCAAGTGCCATTATGTATGTGGCCGAGCTTTTGAAAGCAGCCGGATTACCAGATGGTGTATTTAACGTCGTTCATGGCGATAAAGAAGCTGTCGATGCGCTACTTACACACCCTGGCATCAAATCTGTTTCATTTGTTGGCTCAACACCGATTGCTAAATATGTTTATGAAACTGGAACTAAATCTGGCAAGCGCGTCCAAGCACTTGGCGGCGCAAAGAATCATATGGTAGTTCTCCCAGATGCTGATTTGAATCTGACAGCAGATGCCGCAATTAATGCTGGCTTCGGTTCAGCTGGCGAACGTTGCATGGCGATTTCTGTGGTCGTAGCGGTAGAACCAGTTGCCGATGCTTTAATCGAGAAAATCAAAGAAAGAATGGCGAAAATCAAGACTGGCGACGGTACACAAGGCGCCGATATGGGCCCACTTGTTACTAAAGTTCACCGCGACAAAGTTGCTTCATATGTAACAGCTGGTGAAAAAGAAGGCGCAACCTTGGTTGTTGATGGCCGAAATGTAAAGGTGGATGGCGAAGGCTTCTGGCTCGGGCCAACTCTGTTCGACAACATCACCACCGAGATGTCTATCTATAAGGAAGAAATATTTGGACCGGTTTTGAGCATTATCCGAGTTAAGAGTTATGACCAGGCTTTGAAGCTGGTAAACGATCACCAATATGGAAATGGCACTGCAATTTTCACAAACGATGGTGGCGCTGCTCGTAGATACCAAAACGAAGTCGAAGTTGGCATGGTCGGTATCAACGTACCAATTCCAGTCCCGATGGCTTACTTCTCATTTGGTGGTTGGAAGAATTCTTTGTTCGGAGATTCGCATGCTCATGGT
Source organism: Actinomycetota bacterium (assembly GCA_013205455.1). GTDB lineage: Bacteria > Actinomycetota > Actinomycetes > Nanopelagicales > Nanopelagicaceae > UBA7398. The sequence goes on along the minus strand of JABMMO010000024.1, from coordinate 5,670 downwards.
ACCGAAGGAGTTCACTTCTTTACTCGTGGAAAAGTAATTACAAGTCGTTGGTTAGATCCTAGCCATGGTGGAATTAACTTAGGTTTCCCACAAAATACCTAATTAGCCGCGAATTGTTTTTGCAAATTCCTTAAAATCATTAACCATAAAGTCAATTTCGGCTTGACCATGCGCCAAACTAATTAACCATTGCTCGTCTAATCCTGGCGGCGTGATTACGCCATGATTGAGCGACCATAAGAACGATAGTTCTGCAATTTGGAAGTTTGTGGCTTTGTAATCACGGTAGTTGCGAACCGGCGTATCAGACCAAGTTATGCAACCTTTGACCCCAAAACCAACGGTATGGGCTGGTAATTCGTATTCGTCGATGACTTCACGGATTCGAATCAACGCATCTTTATTTAGAGATTCAGCTTTATCAAGAGCTGCAACGGTACAAATTTTATCTACAGCGCGAACTGCCGCCATTGCAAGAGCATGACCGTTAAATGTACCTAAATGTGGCATCCGGCCATCACTAACCGGCAACATAAATTCTGCTTTGCCACCAAAGGCAGCTAACGGAATTCCGCCACCGATTGATTTAGCAAGACAAATTAAATCTGGGATTACTCCAAGTCGTTGCGCCGCACCTTGTGGTCCAGCAGTTAGTCCAGTTTTTACTTCATCAAATATCAACACCACTTTATATTTATCGCAAAGATCCCGAACAGCTTCTAAGTAACCCTCGTCTGGAAGCACGATCCCGATATTTTCCAAGACTGGTTCGACAATGAAGCAAGCAATAGTTTTAGAATGTTTTTCAAATAAATTTTCAAGAGCATCAGCATCATTAAACGGAACTACATAAACTTCACCAGCAACACTTGCATTTGGAATTACCGGAGTTGGAGCATCGGCAGGTCCAGCTTTAGCTAACGCAGGTTTATTTGAAAACAAGACTGAGTCGTGGCTACCGTGGTAACCACCTTCAACTTTAACCACACCTTCTTTACCCGAATATGCCCGTGCAGTTCTTACCGCATACATAGTTGATTCAGTTCCTGAGTTAGTGAATCGAACTTGATCAATTCCGAAACGGCGACAAATTCGTTCAGCAGCATCTCGGGAGAGCGGCGAAGGTGTAGTGAAAAGCGTGCCAACATCTAGTGCATCTCGGAGCTCAGAAACTACATCTGGATTCAAATGACCAGCAAGCATCGCGCCGAACCCCATTGATAGGTCAAGCATTTTGCGGCCGTCGACATCAGTCATCCAGGCGCCTTTAGCTGAAACTATTGAGACTGGATATGGCTCAAATGACTGAAAAGTTGAGTGAGCGCCTAACGGAATAGTTTGAGTAGCTAGTTGATGTTCCAGATCAGATCCAAGCGTTGAATTCTTATATAAATCCAACTGCTCTTGCAAAATCTTTTGCAGGTGTGAAGTATCAAAAGGTTTTGAATGTGCCGGAACTGAACGGAAAGTTTGAGAATGATGCGATTTGGTTTTCATTGCAAATTTGTACAATCAAAGGGTTCATGTAGAACCAAAGTTTGAAGTGCACGCTCCTAGCGAAAGTTTGTGTTACATGCGTACTTTACCAGAGTTAATTTTTTAATCAACTCTAAATTTATGCGTGATTTTCATAGACTTTTGATAAAAAAGTAATTAAATTTCAGGAATGAAGCAGCATTACAGCAAATTTGGCGTATTAGGAATTTATTTGGGAATTGTGTTAGCTTTTTTATCTTACGAAGTATTTAATAAAATTGATCCAACTTATCCACCGTTAGTGATGCGTGGGTGGTTAGATGAAAAAATTCCAATTGTTTCAATCTTTGTAATTCCTTATTTGTCATTCCACTTATTGGCAGCTTTTATAGTTCCATATCTAAGTTTGAAGTTTGGAAGTTATAAAGCATTTCTTGTTAACGGCTTTGCAATAATTTTTGGACAGGCAATGTTAGATATCGCATATTGGTTATTTCAAACCGAAGTTCCACGCGCCAACGTCAGCGACCAAGGTTTCTTTAACTGGGTTTTAGTTCACGTTATCTATGGGAATGATCAACCTCTTAATGGTTTCCCTTCTAACCACGTAACTTGGTCGGTAATTTCAATGATTGCACTTTGGCGATTACGTTATAGAGCGACAAGAACTGCCTGGTATTTGATGGCGTGGTTTGCACTGATTATCCCGGCGACAGTTTTTCTTGGTCAACACTTCGTGATAGATATATATGGTGGGATCTTTGTAGCCTTTGCTGTCTACTGGGCTTGCATGTTCGTAATTGAGAAACCTAGGCTAGATATCCACCAGTAACTACGCTTATGAGAGTGAATGCTCTCGGTGTATAGTTTTGCCACGTGCGGTTCTTAAATACTCCGAGTTACGACCTTACCTATGACGATGTATTCATGGTTCCTAGTCGTTCAACCATCGCAAGCCGGATGGAAGTTGATTTAACAACATCAGATAACACCGGAACCACGATTCCAATTGTTGTTGCAAATATGACCGCTATTTCCGGTCGAAGAATGGCCGAAACTATTGCCCGACGCGGTGGCATCGCAGTTATCCCTCAAGATATTCCACTTCCAGTTGTCCATGATGTTATTCAATGGGTTAAGTCGCGTCATACGTTTTTTGATACTCCTATTACTTTGTCGCCAAACCAGACTGTTGCCGATGCGGTTAGCTTGTTAAATAAGCGCGCTCATGGGGCGATTGTGGTTCTTGAGAACGATAAGCCAGTAGGCATTGTTACGGAAGAAGATTGTGAAGGCGTAGACCGCTTCACCCAACTCCACCAGATAATGAGTAAAGACTTAATTAATTTATCTGATTCTTGCAATCCAAAAGAAGCTTTTCAATTTCTACATAACAACCGTAGAAAACTTGCCCCAGTTGTAAGTAAGTCTGGTGAGCTTGTTGGAATTCTGACTCGAGTTGGTGCGCTACGTGCGACGCTCTACAAGCCGGCACTTGATTCGAATGGAAAGCTAAGAATTGCAGCTGCGATTGGAATTAACGGAGATGTCGCCGCTAAAGCAAAATCTTTAATTGAATCTGGCGCAGATGTATTAGTTGTTGATACCGCGCACGGCCATCAACTAAAAATGATTGAAGCAATCAAGGCGATCAGGGCTATTTCGCCAAAAATTCCATTAGTTGCAGGCAATGTGGTTACTGCGGAAGGCGTTCGGGAATTAATTGAAGCTGGTGCTGACATTATTAAAGTTGGGGTTGGACCTGGCGCAATGTGCACCACGAGAATGCAGACTGGCGTTGGGCGCCCCCAATTTTCTGCTGTTTTGGAATGCGCGGTGGAAGCTAAAAAGTTTGGCAAACATGTTTGGGCAGATGGCGGCGTACGTCATCCGCGCGATATCGCGCTCGCGCTCGCTGCCGGAGCCTCGCAAGTAATGATTGGCTCATGGTTTGCCGGGACTTACGAATCACCAAGTGATCTACATAGAGATTCAAACGGTCGCTTATATAAAGAGTCTTTTGGTATGGCATCGGCTCGGGCAGTTGCAGCTCGCACCACAAATGAAGATGCATTTGATCGAGCACGTAAATCAGTTTTCGAAGAGGGCATCTCAACATCGAGAATGTATTTGGATCCTGAGCGTCCAGGTGTTGAAGATCTACTAGATGAAATTGTCGCGGGGCTGCGTTCTTCCTGTACTTACGCTGGCGCGGCCAACATTTCAGAGTTTGCCGAGAAAGCAGTCGTCGGAATTCAATCGGCCGCCGGCTATGCGGAAGGTCGCCCACTACATTCTTCCTGGGTTAAATAAATATAAGCACCAAGGTAATGTTGGTTCTGCAGGTGAAAATGCGTTCGTAGCTCAACGGATAGAGCATCGGTCTTCGGAACCGAGGGTTGGGGGTTCGAGTCCCTTCGAGCGCACCAGGCAAAATGGTTATAGGTTTCATCCAACCGCGTTCCGGAGGGGGCCCACATTGAGTGACGATGATGATTCAAATATCGATGACATCGTTACGGAAGAAATGTTGTGGGAGCGGATACCAGAGACTGAAGGCGAAGAGCGCGCAAATACTTATTACGAACTTAGCGCAAGAATTTATGCACGCGGTCAATATGACGAAGCGTTAGCGCTCGCTGAAACTGCGCGAGATATTTATTCCGAACTTGGTGCGAATATTCCTAAAGAAGGACTGGCGCAGGCTTACTCTGCAATTGGTTATAACTTAAATCAATTGAAGCGCATGGATGAAGCTGCAGGCGCGATGAGTAAAGCCGTTGAACTGTTACGAGAAAATAAATCGTCAGTCGCTCTTGAATTGGCATGCACACTTGGTGAGTGGTGGTTTGCTTCAAAGGAATATCAGAAAGCTATTGAATGCATGAGTGAATGCGTTCAAGAACATTTAGTTGACGGCAATGAATTAGGCGCAGCAAACGATTTTCATTTAATTGGATGTAGCCATCGAGAATTAAAAGAATTTGACAAAGCGTTAACTGCATTCAAAGAGGCGCGTGTGTTATTTAAGAGTGCAAAGGAAGTAATTCATGTAGCCCGTTGCGATCAAAAAATCGCACATTGCCTCATCGAATTGGGCGATGCTCTAGGAGCGCTTGGTGCAGCCCAAAAAGCAATAGATGTTTTCACGACAGCGCACGACCACCCCCGCGAAACTTTCGCTCTTTTTGAATACGGTAAAGCTCAAGTACTTAATGGCGAAACTGAAGCCGGTTTAGCATCGCTTGAAAAAGTATTAGATGCGGTAGCCGACGCAGAACCAAAAGATTTTGAATTCATCGTAGAAATCGAGCGAAAGATTGCAACAATTTTGCGAATACTAAAGCGCGAAGATGAAGCTCAAGAGATTGAGCGACGAGTCTCATCTGTTGAAGATGTGATTGCCGAATAACGTAACAGCAACAGCAACACTCCGATAAGCGCGCCGACTCCGGCCATAACTAAGGGCAACTCAAAATCACTTTTGCGCCACAATGCGCCGCCCCAAATTCCAGCTCCTAAAACCGCGAAGTTCATCGAAGCTTGGTAGACACCTTGTGAGCGTCCACGTTCGGTTTTTGTCGAAAGTTTTCCAATCCAAGATTTTCCAACACCATCGGTAAATGCTGGGAATAATCCATAAATTCCAATTGCAATTATCGCCAATAAATGGCTATTAGATGTACCAAGTAATAAGTAGGTAATTCCAAAAGCTGAGAGACCAATCGCATATGCATATTGCGGCTTGATTCGATCCGCAATTACACCCGCAGGTATCGAAGCTAGCGTTGCTACTGCATTATAAAAAATGTAGAGGAGTACAACGCTCCTAGTGGAGAAACCAATATCGCTTAACCGGAGCAAAATTAAAATATTTGGGATATTCATTAATTGAATGAAAACGAGTAGTGCAATTGTCCGTTTAAGTGGGGTACTAAGTGCAACTTTAGGAGCTTTAATTTTTTTGATTGAAGGTTCCCGTTTTGGAAAGTAGCTTTCTTTTACCAAGAACGTTAGAGCCGCTGAAAGTATCGCTGGGATAATGGCAAAAATTGCTACTTTTTTTACATCATCATTGAAAATAATTAAACCCCAAAGTGCAAAAAGTGGGCCGATTACTGCGCCTAAATTGTCGCCCATGCGATGAAACCCAAAAGCTTTACCAAGATGCTCTTTTGCGACGCTATCTGTAAT
>JABMMO010000002.1 GCA_013205455.1 Actinomycetota bacterium | reverse complement strand
TGGTTGGATCATCCAAAATCAGTATCGGTGCATCAACATAAAGCGATCTTGCAAGCGATAATCGTTGACGTTGCCCACCAGAAAGTGTGCGACCGCGTTCGACAACTTCAGCGCTGTAACCATCGCCATCTAACGAATCTAGAATATCCATTGCGGACGCGGCCGTTAGCGCTTGATCAATTGAGAGTCGCTTAGTAGCTGGAACATCAAAATGTGAATTTATTGTCCCGGATAAAATCGCTGGTTCTTTTTCTTGCGAAAATATTGCGCTCCGAATTGACTCTCGCGTAAACGATTGCAATGGCGCGTTCGCAATGAAAATTTTCTCAGCATCCAGGTAGCCACCTAATCGATCACAAATATCATCAGCAGTCAGTGCGTCATCGCAAACAATTCCGACGAATTCCCCAGCAGCGATTGAAATCCCGGAAATCGTATCTTTTAGTTCACCCGAGATATTAGGAGCTTGAGAAACGCCCCAACTGTGTAAGTTTTCGACGCTCAACAATTTAATAACTCGGCGCGCCGCGACTACCGCAGAGGTAATTCGCTGTGCGGATTCCGTCATGATTTGTAGCGGCACCATTAAAAACGAGCTATAGCCATAAAAAGCTAGAAGTTCGCCTACCTTTAAATCTCCCTGAGCAACGAGAGATCCACCAGTCCAGATAACGCCAACAATCAACGCACCCGGCAAAATTATTTGCATGCCTTCGAGAAGTGATCGCATCTTCGCAGTTCGGACTGCGGCAGTTCTTACTTCTTGGGATGCAATGCGAAACCGTGCTAGAAATGATGCTTCGCCACCAATTCCCCTAAGGATTCTTAAACCAGCAACAGTGTCGGAAGCTAAATTTGATGAGCGTGACAATTTCTCTCGTTGAATTGACTCGCGGCTTTGGAGCGGCTTAATTATCGGAGCGATTAATAAGCTCAGCAACGGAACTCCGATTACTACCATGACACCTAAAGTCGGCGAGGATTTTATTAGAAGTATCGCAACGAAGAAAAATGAGACGAACGCCCCAATTAATCTGGGGATTAAATCAAACGCGCCGGATACTCGCTCAACATCATTTGAGTTGATTGCCGAAACTTCACCAGTAGAAACCAACCGAGGTAGGTCTGCACCCAGTGAGATCGCTTTATCACTTATTAATTGTTGCAATCGGGTTGCGCACGACATCCAATTCGAAATCGCGCGACGATGGCGCATGATGCCAGTGAAAGCTTGGATACCACCGACCAATAACGTAACTAGGACCCAATTTTTTAAAGATTCTTGGTTGTCGTCCGCTATTGCTTGAATGCCATGACCGAGGACCCCTGGCAAAATTGCGAGGCTCAATAAATTTACTACACCGAAAAAAGTTCCAGTTGCGAGAACTCGCTTCTGCCCGCGAATTATCCATAGAAGAAAACGCGCGACCGAAGCAAGTTCTGGATTACCAGGATTCTTTAGCGGAAGGTGATCAAAGGGCGTGCTATGCATAGGTTTGCGAGCCTACTACTAACCTAACCTGAGTCGAGAATTACATTTTTCGACTGTGCCGATTAGGTATTTTTAGAGAAATACGAGTTCAATGGCGCTGTGCCAAATTCGGGTAATGCTAATAAAACGAAAGTTTGGCTATCGCTCTGGTCGGTCTACATCATTTGGGGTTCTACTTACTACGGAATTGCGTTGGCAATTGAATCGATGCCACCGCTATTGGCGATGGGTACTAGATTTTTAGCGGCAACATCAATCCTTATCGTTGCGCTTGGGATAAAAAATGGTTGGCGTTCGCTATTGATTCCAAAAACTGAATTTTTCAACGCTTCGTTAATGGGTGGCACGCTTTTAGGAGTTGCAATTGGTTCGGTAGCGTTAGGCCAACAGTATGTTCCTAGCGGGATCGCTGCGCTAATAATTTCTGCACTTCCTTTCTGGATCGCAATTTTTCGAACCGTTGATCACAATCCTCCAAGCAATTTAAGTTGGCTCGGCGTAACAATTGGATTTATCGGTGTCGCATTTCTTCTAAAGCCAGGCAGCGTTACTCCACTAAATGGCGCAAGCACTGGGTTGATGTTCTTTTGGGCGATGGTGATTATGGTTGGAAATATTGGGTGGTCTTTTGGTAGTTATATTGCACCTCGTTTAACGATGCCTAAGAACCCCATGATTTCAACCATGTATCAAATGCTTACCGGTGGGTCGTTACTAATTGTGACCGGATTAGCTACAGGTGAAAAATTTTCGGAATTCTTTGATGCAACCGGAGCTAGTTGGGCCGGATGGAGTTATTTGACACTGGTCGGCTCCATTATTGCTTACAGCTCTTATGTTTGGTTGATAAGTAATGCTCCTATTGGTTTGATCTCAACATATGCATATGTAAATCCGGTAATCGCGATTTCGCTAGGCGCAATATTCTTACACGAAAAAATTTCGGTTTCATATGTATTTGGTGGGGCCATTGTGGTGATCGGCGTACTGATGGTGGTAACAATTGAGAGCAAAACCGCTGGAACAAAGAAATAACTTTTAGAAATAAAAAGAGGACCGCGTGAGCAGCCCTCTTTTTATTACTTTATTTTAGAGATCGAAATAGAGTTCGAACTCGGCTGGATGTGGGCGCAAGCGCACGTAATCCACTTCAGATTCGCGTTTGAATGCGATCCAAGTATCGATTAAGTCCTTAGTAAATACGCCACCACGAGTTAGGAATTCATTGTCGCGTTCTAGATTATCTAGAACTGCGTCAAGTGACCCGGGAACTTGTGGAATTGAAGCTGCTTCTGCTGCATCTAATTCGTAAAGATCCTTATCAACTGGTTTTGGTGGCTCGATCTTGTTTTGGATACCATCTAAACCAGCCATCAACATTGCAGCGAATGCTAGATATGGATTGGATGATGGATCTGGGCAACGGAATTCGATTCGCTTTGCTTTTGGATTTGATCCGGTAATTGGGATACGAATACAAGCAGATCGATTTCGGGCTGAGTAAACCAAGTTAACTGGAGCTTCATATCCCGGCACTAAGCGACGATAAGAGTTAACGGTTGGGTTAGTGAAAGCAAGAAGTGAAGGTGCGTGCTTTAGCAGGCCGCCTACATACCAACGAGCCATATCTGAAAGATCGCCGTAACCTTCGCCCCAGAAAAGTGGTTTGCCATCTTTCCAAAGTGATTGGTGCACGTGCATGCCAGAACCGTTATCACCGAATAGTGGTTTTGGCATAAAGGTTGCAGTTTTGCCACCTTGCCAAGCAGTGTTTTTAACAATGTATTTAAATTTCATTAAATCATCGCCGGCTTGCAAGATATCGCTAAAGCGGTAATTGATTTCCATCTGTCCAGCAGTTCCAACTTCATGGTGCGAACGTTCTATAAGTAATCCAGATTTTCCTAAGTTCATCACCATCTGGTCACGCAAATCTGCGTATTGATCTGTTGGTGAAACTGGGAAGTATCCGCCTTTTACTCGCGTGCGGTAGCCGCGGTTAGGAGTTCCATCTGCATCTTTTTCAACTCCGGTATTCCATGCGCCTTCATATGAATCAATATGGTGGAACGCTTCATTGATTCCGGTTGAGAATCTAACTGCATCAAAAACATAAAATTCAGCTTCTGGTGCAAAAAATGCAGTATCTGCGATACCAGTTGAACGCATGAACTCAACCGCTTTGGCAACAATGCCGCGCGGGTCACGACTGTAAGGAGTGTTATCAATTGGGTTATGTACGGAGAAATTAATAATTAAAGTTTTCTCTTTACGGAATGGATCGATAAATGCTGATCCAGGAATTGGCAGCAGCTTCATATCTGATTCGTGAATTGCTTGGAAACCACGAATCGAAGATCCATCAAACATTAAACCTTCAGTGAAAACTGCTTCATCGAATGATTCAACTGGAACGTTGAAGTGGTGCTGGATACCTGGCAGATCAATAAAGCGGACGTCAACTAATTTGACATCTTCTTTTTTGATGTAAGCAAATACTTCTGCAGAATTCTTAAACATGATTCTCCTGTTATTCCAAAAGCCATGGTTAGCGGATGCTACGGCGCATCTATGAGCCGTAATCGATGGAGTAAGGCTAATTGGGAAAGATGAAAAAGCCATAACCTGCTTGTTACAGTCATGTTTCATCTTTCATCGCAGCCTGGGTTTTGACAGCGCGTACGGCGCCAACGGGAGATAGCGTGTCCCCGTGAAAGAAACCGCCTCGACTGCGCGTAGGTTTTTGGCAATAACCTTGGATTGGCTGATGAGTTGGGCGGTTACCGCCTTGATCTTCCAGAGCTTTCTTGGGTTGGGCCAATGGGTACTGCTGGTCTTCTTCTCGGAAGTTGTCATTCTAACTTCGCTGCAAGGAGCCTCTGCGGGCCAGCGGATTTTAAAAATACAAGTTTTAACTTGGCCAGATCAAGATTTTGTT